>CAVPKZ010000082.1:0-11685 GCA_963705755.1 uncultured Acidobacteriota bacterium
CTTCGGTTAGTAAGACATCGCAGCAGTTCAGATGTGATTCTTTTGCGCGATGCGGCGGTGGCTTCGCAATAGCGGAATGCTCCCTCGATGTCGTCACAGATTGGAAAGGTGAGAAAAATCAACGGGCGACTGCAGCGTTCACTGTCGGGACCGTGGTGGCGGCGTCTTCTTCAACGGCGGGCACCAGGCGCGTGAGTTTTCCGGCAAGCAGGCGACGGTATTTGGTGCGCTCGTCGAGATTCATGTCCACAATTTCAAAGGCCATGTCTTGCGCGCGATAATCGCGCATTAAGGCGGTCGCCTGCAGATTGCGCAAACCCAACTGCAGCTTCAGCTGCACCTGCGTGCCGGGCGGGAGATGCCGGCTGATGGTGGCCACGCCGCCGGCCAGACTCGCGGTTTTTATTTCCAAGCGGCAATTCTCTTTCAAGTTAGTGCTGACCGCCGTAAGCGGCTTTCTGAGACGCACACGGGTGTGACGGCGTTGGCGAACAAATTTGGAGTTGGCCAAAATTGCTAACGGCGCAAGCGTGAGGTCTTCATTTTCGATCCCGCTCTTGGGCAAGAACTCCTGAGCCCACGCGAGATCAAGTTTTTCAAGGGCTTGCAGTGCGGCGATGCGCAGCTCCTGAGAATGCGTCCAGCCAAACACCTTTTTCCCGCCAGCGATACGCTTCAGTGCCGCCACCGATTCAGTTGCGGGAATGCGGCCTAGCGCTTCCACGGCTTTCACGCGCAGATACTGACCCGAGCCGATGGGCAGATCGCCGTCGACGATGGTCAACAAGCGGCCGAGAGCTTCACGATCGCCGCACATACCGATTTCATCGATGACCAGAGGCATGACCAGCGGATCGACATAATCGAGAATGTCCAACAAAATTCGGCAGCGTCCCGTCGCTCCACTGCCCGAAACCTGCCGCACGATACGATCCTGTGCACTACGAGAGAAGTCCTTGATGCGCCCCGGTAGAAATACCTCCACAGCTTGTGGATCCAGTTTGCTAAGCAATCCGACCATTTCGACGGCTTCGGCAGCCGGCCCACCGCGTACCGCACTGCGCAGATATTGCAAGCCTTCTTCACCGAGATCTCCGGCAAGATTTGCGACGTGTTCCGCATCCTGACGCTGGCTGCAGCGGTTGAAACGCGTAGAGAGCTGCTCCATGGATGCTTGCGGCAAAAGTTTTAAAACTCCAGTGAGGCCGGCAGCAACCTGACGAGCGCGCAGGGCTTCGTCGACAAAATCGGGCACGCGCTCTTCAATACCCATTTTGCCGCGCAAACTGCGTGCAGTTCCGGGGCGCTGCGCTTCAACGCCATCCAATAATTCGAGTGCCTGCTCCATGGCGGAAAAGGAGCGACTCGATGCGGCTTCCTGGCTCAGGCGCACGAAGGCGGCACTGACCATGCCCTGGACTTGCGCATCCTGTTCGATACTCAGGCGAAGACCGACGTGCCGTAGCGCGTCCCCGAGAAGTCTTGGACTGGCTTTGGAATAAAGTTCAGCCATCTCGGATAGACCGGCAGCGGCCTTTTTGCGAGCGTCGGCCTCTTCGCTGTCGGCACAGGAAGCATAGTTTTGCAGAATCTCAATGGCTTCCGCGACGTTCCCTTTTTCAAGGAGCTCAGCAACATAGGACTGCACGTTGCGCGGCGGAATGCACCACGCATCTTCGGAAAGCAGAACCGTTTGCTTGCCACTATCCGGTACGGCGGCCCAGAATTGGCGGTCCAGAATTTCGCGGTGGGATTCCACGAGAATTCCCGCGTCGGTCATTTTATTTTCGTGCGAACCAAGAATGTTGCGGAGACTTTCAATCTCCTGATTCATGCGATCAAGCATCTGGCGGACGGCGCTGACTTTTACATCACCGTGTTCGAATTGCTCCAGGGCAAAACGGATGGCGAGGTGCTCAGCCAGCTGCACGAGCATGGTTTCATCGGGTTTGGCTTGCGTGGATTGGGCCGCTAAATTTGCGATGGCTTGACGTAGTGTGGCCTGCGCAGTGCCCGGCAATTGCGCAATTTGCTGTTGAAATGTGCCGGCACCGGCGATTCCACCTTGCCCGGAAGCAATCTGACCGAAACTTGTAAGCGCGCCAAGAATTTTGAACATCTCAGCTTCGCCGGGCGCGACCGTTTTGCCATCCGAATAACTCGGCACCAGGCCTTCGGGACGGCGGCGCCAGCGGGGAGCCAGTAGCCACCCGCGTCGCCACCCCGGGATGAAGACGAAAGATCGGTTCCCGGACCGCTCGCAAATTCAATCTCCGGATTACCTGTGCCCGGAACTCCCGGGCCGGTAGCCGTAGTGCCGCGTATCCCTAAGCCTGAGCCGCTCGTGCCTGGGCCAACTGGTACGGCAGATCCTGAGCCACTGCCACCGTCTAGGTGTGATCCTTGCGCCGCGGCAATCAACTCCAATAATTTTTTGGGATCATTGAGCCACTGCTTGAATTGATCCTGGCCGGCATCGCCGAGCGAGGCGACCGCAAGCTGCGCGGCTACGCTTGCGTCCTTCAGGCGCGCATCGGTAGCGATGAAGCAGATTTCATTGATGCGCACGCCGCGCGCGCCCACGAGAGCGTTTTTCAGTTGCAACGCCAACTCGGCAGGCTTGGCTTTGCTGGTGGGAAAAGCGTGCGCGAAACGCCGCAGTTCCTCTTGAGTCGCATTCGGGAAGAATTGAACGCTGGCAATTCCCGCGGTGGAAAGCAACAGCGCGAACTGCCTCTCCGCCGGAGCGCCTTCCAGCGGGACACCATCCAGTAATAGTTGTGAACCGGACGCGCCCAGCAACAGCCCTGACTCAGAAGTGGGAGGTATGGCGGCTTGCAGCTCACGCCAGGCTATATCCAGATGCTCGATAGTGCGGACATGGTCGTAGCCGTATAGGCGGGCGAACTTCAATAGAATATTCAGACTACGTACGAAAGCGCGTGCTGAGGTTGAGTGTGGATCTATTTTCATGATGGTCCTGGAGGCCCCCACAATAGGACTTCCTCTCTAGTACCCTAGGTTCCAGAACTGTCCCGTGCAATGGTACATAGGTCCTATGTGTCCAGCGGGTCAAGTAACGGGCAGGTTGCAGCGTATTCGAACTCTGGCGACGCTTCGTCGGAGGATATTGCGATTCGGGCTCAGTTCTTGAGGGCTATCCGTCCGCGGCGCCGGCTGCGATTGATGGGAGCAGCGGATGCAGGCAACGAGCCAAGTTCTAGCAGCAATTTTCTGAGCCGCGCGCGTTCTTCCAGGTCCATTTCCACGAACTCAAAAGCCAGGGCTTGGGGGCGGGCACCACGAACGATCGCTTGCGCTTTAATAGCTCGCACGCCTGAAGATATCTTTAAGACGACGATTGAACCAGGTGGCAAATTACGTTCGCCAGAACCGATGCCGCCACCAAGATTCAGCTCCGGGATAGACAACCTGAAATTTTCTCTGAGGTTGGTGGTAGTCATAATTACGTTGCGAGAAAGTTTTAGCCGCGCGTAGCGACGTTGGCGGATCACGGAAGCGTTAGGCTCGGGGTCCGTGGGTCCGAGTGCCAAATCCTTGCGATCGATCCCGCAGCTAGTTACTTTTTGAGTTCCGAGAGGCGGATTGATCAGGATTAAGGCCTGCGCGGCCGCGATGCGCAACTCACTGGGATAGGTCCAGCGCCACAATTGCTTCGCGTCAAGAATGCGCTCCAGGGAATTGCCGGCGCGTGTCGCACGCAACCGCCCCAAGGCCTCAGTGGCTTTAACCCGTGCGAAACCTGGGGTTTGGTCGTCGTCGACCAGTTGCATGAGCTTGGTGATGCATTCCGGACGCCCCGTCATACCCATTTCGTCGATGGCGAGCGGGCGAATCATGGCGTCAAGAAAATTGTAAAGGGCCACCAGTAAACGAGCGCGTTGCTCGGCGGGAACGGAAGAGAGTTGGCGGACAGTGCGATCATGCGCCGCGCGCGGCCATTGTTCGAGACGGCCAGGGAGAAATTTTTCTACGGCGTCCGGATCGAGTTGACTGAGAAGGCCGATGACTTCGGCGGCTTCCGATGCGGGGGCGGTCTGCAAGGTTTCAATCAAGCGATGAATCGCGTCATCACCCAGGGCGCGCGCCATGTTGCCCAAGAGCTCGCAATCCTCGCGGAATCCGCAGTGCCCAAATCTGTTAGTGAGATATTGCAAGGTGGCCTGCGGCATCAGAGCCAAAATTTCGGGCAAGCCATCAGGGAGCTGGCCGCCGCGCAGCGCCTCTTCGACGAATTCCGGGAGACGATCCTCTGCGCCGATGCGGGGACGTAAGCTTTGCGTAGCGCCCGGACGCTGGATCTCAATGCTTTCGAGCGAAGCTAGGGCCTGATGAATCGCCGCGTAACAGCGTTTGGCTGCGGCCTCCTGGCTAAGGCGAACGAAAGTCGCGCCGACGAGCATTTGCAGTTCCGGCTCGCGTTCCACCGCAAGCTGATTTCCGGTGCGGCGAATACCGTCCATAAGCGCACTGCCGTCACCGCTGCCATAAAGCTCGGCGAGATCCGAGATCCCGATCGCCACAGTCCTGCGGGCTTCGGGCGCATCCATAGCGATACAGGTGGCGTAATTCAGTAGAACTTCGTTGACGGTTTTGAGTTCGCCGCGACGAAGCATGTCTTCGAGATAGACGCGAATATTGCGAGGGGGAACACACCAAGCCTCTTCGGAGGTCAAAACTTCTTTTTTGTTTTCTTCCGGGACTTGCTGCCAAAATTCCTGATCCAGGAGGTCGGTGTGGGATTGTACGGAAAGGCCGGCACTGGCCATCAATTCTTCCTGAGCACCGAGTATTTTGCGCAAGGCTTCAATCTCCGTATTCATGCGATCGAGGACCTGCTTGACGGCGTTGACGCGCAGTTCACCGCGCTCATAGCTGTCCAGGGCGAAGCGAATTGCTACGTGCTCCGCCAGCTTGAGCAGCATTGGCTTGTCTGGAGCCTCGGTGGGCGCCTGGGCGGCCAAGCCGGCGAGTGCCTGCTGCAACGTATGCTGTGCGCGAACGGGCAAGGCGCTGAGCCGGGTTTGAAATGTGGGCATATCCATGCGGGCATCCGGGCTCTTGCGCGACTTTCCAAGCTGGGAGAACAAACTTAAGACGGATCGTATTTCTTCCTCCGCCACGGAGTAAGTACCACCGCCCAGGGTCACGGTGGTTGCGGGCAACATCGATTGGGGGGACCCTGACACGTTCGTCCTCAATAATGCCGAGGCGGACTGCCACCGGCCCATTCTGGGCGGCTCGGTTCCAGAACCTCCACCCGAACCAGTTCCGCTGCCGGAGCCGGAGCCGGTTCCGCTTCCCCAACCGGAACCACTACCCGTTCCGAATCCCGATCCCGACCCGCTTCCACCGCTCGACCCGGGTCCGTGGTCCACCCCGGAGCCACTACCCGTCCCAGATTGCGACCCGCTTCCACCACCCGATGCCGTCCCATCTCCTGTGCCAGAGCCGCGGCCAGGTCCCGCGCCCCGTCCAATGCCAGATGCAGCGTTATTGCCAGAGCCGGTTCCCCCGGGGGAACCGTTACCGCGAGACTCCCAGAGATCGTCTCCACCAGAGCCGCGGGACGGCCCATCTCCTCCGCTGCCCTTTGAACCGGAAGTTCCCGGACCGCCTCCAACTCCGCCGCGGGAACTCTCCGCAGCCAGAATCATTTGTAACAAGCGGCTGGGGTCATTGAATAAATCTTGGAATTTATCGCCGGTGGCGCCAAGAACTTTTGCAGCCAGGTTCGCGGCGGTTTTTATACCGGCGACCGAGGAATCCTCGGCAACATAACGAATCTCATTCACCTTGATGCCGGTTTCACCTGCAAGAGCGGCTTTAAGTTGGTCCGCAAGGGAAGACGGTTTTGCGTTGCCACTGGGAAAAGCACGAACGAAACGGGCGAACTGTGATTGCGTGAGAGCTGGAGAAAAGTGGATGCTGGCGATACCGGAAGTGATCAGCAGTTGCGCAAAATTTTTTTCGCCAGCGGAGGTCCCGAGTGGGACGCCATCGAGCAGAATTTGATTCCCGGAAGCGCCGAGTAAGAGACCCGTACCGCCGCTTTCATCCAACGCTCCACGCAATTCCTTCCACGTGGTTTCAAATTGGGCGGCGGTGCGCACATGCCCGAACTCATAGAGACGGGCGAGTTTCAACAAAATGTTGAGGCTACGAACAAAGCTGCGCGAGCCACCACACGTGTCGATGCTCATGTGCTTTGGCGAGGCACTGCCCCTCCCGAGTTCTACAGTAGAGTTTTTGGAGGTAATAAAACAAGGACTGCGGATGGCACTGTAGCTATCTAACTAACCCCGCTCACGAAACTTTTGCTCTGTAAAAATGGTAATCAAAAAAACAAGGCGTCCCAGCTTCGGGACGCCTTGTCAGTGCCTGTCACCCGATACATCGGGCGAAGGGAGATGAGATTTAGAAGAAAATCTTCAGGGCCAATTGCAAAGTCCGCGCGTTGCTGGCGAACTGTGATGACGGATTGTTGAAATCCGGGCTCTGCGGCGTCAATACGCCTCGCTGAGAACCCGTGAAACCCAGCGGGGCTATGTCATTAATGAAACCACCGACATATTGTGGATGGTTGAACACGTTGAAGGCCTGCACTTGGAATTCAATGCGGAAGCGCTCGGTGATGTTAAAACGCTTCAAGGCTGTCAGGTCAATGTCGTTAATGGGAGCGAGTTGTAAAGTATTGCGGCCCACATTTGCGAGAGCGCCGTATCCTGCTTCAACATACTGAGCGTTGGGGGTAGTCGCGAGGTAGCCCACGACGCCAGCCGGATGGCTGTTTGCGGCTGACACGGTCGCAGGGCAGGACGCAACGGCGCTGGTGCACAAAGGAATCACGCCTGAACCCGTTCCTGCTACGCCATTAGGATTTAGAATCACACGATCGCCGGCGGTGTCTCCGTTCAGGTTGGAATCAATGGCGCTTTGCGCGGTGACCCACTGACCGGACTGGTAGGTGTAGATCGGAGCAATTTCCCAATTGCCAAGAGTGTTCTTCAAGAAGAAGTTACCATTCTTGAAGAACGGTTCATCGTAGATCACCGCCAATGTCAGGCGATGCCGGTGATCAAGAATGGAGTTGGCGCGATCAGCGCTGAGGTCCAAACCGTTCTGCGCACGGCGCGGAGCCAGAACGGTGCTAAACACCTCGGCTGTGGCGTCGTCAATGAGGTGGCTGTAAGTGTAGGCCAGAACACCCTGCAAGCCATGGCTAAAGCGCTTGGTTAGTTGGGTAGCCAAGCCGTTGTAGGTCGACGATGCCCAAGGCTGGTAGGACGTTATTGTGCTAGTGAAGCCGGCGTTGAGAAATGCTGGAACAACTGCGGTGGTCGCAGATTTGACGCCCGCCAAATCGATCGGCGAGGCATCCAACGTGGTTTGACTAGGAGCCGTAAAGTAGGTCGGTATGAAGTTGGAGGCCGAGACTATGGGCTGCTTGTTGAGCTGAATCTGAGCAGGCAAATGGATACCGCGCGTGCCCAAATAGCGGATTTCAACGGTGTAGTCGGACCAGAAGGTATGCTGAATGCCGAGGGTCCAGTCTATGGATTTCGGCAGGTCCTGGAAGTTAGGGAGAAACGCACTGGTAGCCGCCCGCTGGTCGCCGATACTGGAGAAGGTTTGCAGTCCGCCCTTGCCCGGCAGGATGCCTCCGCTCGCAAGAAAGCCGGTGGCGGCGCAGGGGTAGCTTCCGAATTGCGGGGCACAGTCATTGGTGGAACTGAGCTGGGGCGGGAGGGTCAAAAGCCCAAGGTTGTCAAACAGCGTATCGAAAGCTTCGCCGAAGCCGGCGCGGATGGAAGTGCGACCGCTGGTGCCGGGGGACCAAGCTATACCTACGCGCGGCGCAAAGTTGTCTTTAGACCACTGCGGAGCTCCAAACGTTATCAGGCCAGGGACGCTTGCAGCCGAGTTCAGAGCTTGCAATCTCTCCGAGAAAGGACTGGTCGTATATTCGTAACGTAGACCCAAATTGATCGTCAAATTGGGACGGATGCGATAGTTATCGTTCACATACCAATAAATAGCCGATTGGTCGCCGAAATAGACCGCGTTACCGTTACTGCGTTCCGCAAAGGAAGTGGGGTTCAGATCCTGTAGAAATTCAAGAGTATTGTTGTACTCATAGTCGCCCCGAACGCGTTGCGTAAAGGTCTGAGGAGCAATGAGTTTACGCCCTTCGATTCCGAACTTCACCGTGTGCTTGCCCTTGGTCCATGTCAGCGCCTCCGCCAACTGATAGGTGTTTTGGTTGGAACCCTGGGGAGCATTTCCATCCGGGCCAATTTGCAAGAAGTTCAGGTCATTGAGCACCAGGTTGGGAAAACTATCCAAGCCGGGGAAGTTAAAATTACCGGCACTAAAGGTCTGCGCGAAACGGTTATAGCCCAGACGCAGTTCGTTAGTTAGAGTGGGGGTAAAAGTATGATATTCATTGACGGTAACCAAGTGGAATTTGTTCGGCTGAGGGAGAAAGAACGCCGGTAGATTAGCGCTGTTATCAATCCCTACGATGCTGTTATAGATGTAGCGCCCGCGGATCTGATCTTTGGTAGAAATGTCCCAATCCATACTGGCGACTATGAACTTAGAGTTCGTAAAGAACGGAGACACCACAGCGAGGCCCGCGGTGGGAATAGTCGTGCCACCGGTCCAAGCAATCGGTGTACAACCGGCCCCAGTGAGAGTTCCCGGTTGGACGTATTTCTCGAATATGCCAACATTAGTAGCCGATAGCCCCGGCGTGGCATTAATCGTGGCGAATCCAGCGGAAGTCGGGGAACAAACCGCCCCGGCGCCGCCCGCTTCACCTAAGGGTTCATATTCGTAATTGACGAAGAAGAATAACTTGTTCTTGACCACTGGACCGCCGATTTGGCCGCCGATTCGATTTTGGTCGAAGCGCGGTACTGACGTAAACCCTTCTAAAGCCTGAAGGGTATCCAGTGCATTGTAATTCCTATTTTGATTGTAGATGTAAGCCAGACCATGGAAAGAATTGGTTCCGCTCTTCACGACTGTATTAAACTGTCCGCCAGAGGAGTGACCGAATTCCGGTGAGAACTGATTTTGGAGCAAAGAGAATTCCGCCACCGCATCGTTAGGAACAACCACCAAGGGACCGGTTACGCCTTTGTTGTTATTGTCCACGCCTTCGATGGTGAAGTTATTGTTGCGGGGCCGCTGACCGCCTACCGACGGACCGGAACCTACGCCAACGCCGCCGCTGCTAGCAACGCCTGAACTCAACAAAGAAAGGTTCAGCACTCCGCTGCCCGTGCTGGCGGATGGGAGATCGGCGATCTCCTTAGTTTCAAAGGTGCTCTGCACCTGAGCAGTGGTGGTATCCAACGTGGCTGCCACTCCAGAAACTTCGATGGAGGTAACCGCGCCCTTAATTTCCAAAGTGATTTGCTGCGTCAGTGTGTTATTCAACTGAATTTTGACACCGTTGATGGTGGTGGTACCAAAGGACGGCGAGCTAGCAGAGACGTTGTAGGTGCCGACGGGCAAGTTATTGAGACGATATTCACCTGAGTCGTTAGCGTCTGTCTCAAGTTTTGCTCCGGTGTCGACGTTCACCGCTTCGATATGCGCACCCGGAACCGCAGCGCCGGTCTTATCAAGAACTGTACCAACGAGGTCGCCGCTGATGATCTGAGCGCTCACTCCGCCCACGATTGCTAAACTTAAGGCCACAACGGCGATACACGAGAACACTAAAAATCTGCGAAAACCTTGATTCACTGAAGCCTCCATAAATTTATGTACTAATGATCCGCGCAGGAACTACAGACAACACCCGGAGGCGATACTGCAATCACCGCTCCAAACGAGGCGTGAAATTTATCTAAAGGGAGGATGGGTAAGCTGGTTGTTTGCAGCAATTTATATCTGGGTTAGACAGATTATAACGACGATTTGGACCTGATTATACTATCCAACATACTGGATACTGATTTTAGAATAATTTTGGGACAAACGCAGAGGCCGCGTGAAAATGGCGAAATTATGCCGCTGGACAAAAGCATCGTGCTTCGGAAGTCATGAAGATGAGAGCTATGTTCGGATGCTGTCGCAGAAGTTCACCACCGACTGCTCAGCCCAGAACCTTGCCGGGCCGGTCTTGTTCGAGATAAATGCGCAATGACCGCCGTGGTCGGGCGCCACCAGTTGAATTGCGGGATTTTTTTCGGCGCCCGCAGCCAGGATGGAAGAATAGGGCACAAAGGGGTCGTCTTTCGCAGTGATGAGCAAGGTCGGAACACGCAGTTGCGCGAGGATTCTCTTGGCGGACGCGGCTTCGTAGTATTCGTGGGCGTCGTGATACCCAAAGATCGGGGCGGTGATGACGTCATCGAACTGGCGAACGGTGCGGACGGAGGCAATTTATCGGTACGTAGCGCTCCGGCATTGTCATGGCCTTGCGCCGGTAGCGGTTCATGAGGCTAACCACGAAATGCCGCTGATAAACCTGATTCTCCCAGCGTTCCAAATTCGCCGGCGTGCAGCAGCGACGGTTGCCGGTGAACACGCTGCTGACCGCCGCCGGGTCGACCGTCACGACCAGCACGCGGCCGGGCGCCGGCAGCAAAGTGAAGTACTCACCCATCCGCTCGTGGCACTGATCGAGGAACTTGGTCGGCTGGAAGATGAACCCGGTGCGCATCATCCAGCGCGACAACGTCGGGCGCGGCGGGAGCGTCCTCAGGTCCGGCACTCCCCCGTGATCGGGCGCGTCCGGAGTGGCTGGCGAAACGGTGGTGGCGGACTCGGTCACTGAGATACTTGATGGTATCCACATACTGGATAGAATGTCAAGCTGAATGCCCCGCCAGACTCGCAAGGAGAAGCAGGCACACACGCGCAACTGCCTGATGCGTCGTGCTTTGAAGCTATTCGCCGAACGCGGCCTCCAGAACGCCTCGATCGACGACCTCGCCAGGACGCGGGTCTTCACTAAAGGCGCGTTCTACGCCAGCTTCGCGAGCAAGGAGGAGCTGTTCCTGGCGATGCTCGACGAGCGGTTCGCCGAGCGCTTGGACGAGATCGAGCGGCTGATCGCCACCGAGGGCACCGACGGTGAGAAGGCGATCCGGGCCGGCGAGGACTTCGCCCGCATGCTGAGAGCCGACCCCGAGTGGCAGCGGCTGCTGTTCGAGTTCACCGCATACGCGGTGCGCAACGACGAGTTCCGTGCTGGGCTCGTCGCCCGGCGCCACGTGCTGCGCAGCCGGATCGCGGCGGCACTGCAGATCCGCGCCGAGGAGCTCGGGATCGACTCCGCGGTCCCGATCGACCAGGTCGCGGTGATGACCGGGGCGATGGCCAGCGGGTTCGCGGTCGAGCGACTCCTCGGCGGCGACGAGGTCCCGGACCAGCTGTTCGGGACGATGCTGCTCGTGTTCTTCGCCGGCCTGCGCGCGCTCGCAGCAGAGCACGTGGCCACGCTCTAGCGGATCCGCACGCCGATCCAAACTCAAGTTTTGGGCTCAGGCCGTCTGGGCCGCGAGCTTCCGATGGGCAGCCTCGGTGAAGTGCCGGTAGCGGCCACTGCCGGGATCGATGTACCACGCCGCCAGGCCACCGCTCGGCTCAGGTATACCGGCGTCGCGCAGCTGTCGTCAACGGCCTGTACCAGGTCGTGACCGG
>CAVPKZ010000083.1:0-14538 GCA_963705755.1 uncultured Acidobacteriota bacterium
CACGTGCACATGCGCCTGGCGATCGCTGGCATTCCATATGCTGCCAATATTTCCAAACCGCTCATAGCATCTCTGGTCTGGAACGGACAATTTGGCGTGCAGATATTTTTTGCCGTGTCGGGTTTTCTGATTACGTCTACAGCGCTCCAGCGTTGGGGCACACTCTCAAATATCAGTCTGCGAGACTTTTATTTGCTGCGTTTCGCGAGGATCGCGCCGATGCTTCTGGCGCTGCTTGCCGTGCTGACCGCGCTGCACTACGCGAACGTCTCGCCATTCGTCGTTTCCGAGAAAACTGGCGGTATTGGCCGCGCACTGCTGGCCGCGCTAACGCTGCACGTCAATGTGTTGCAGGCGCATCGCGGCTGGCTTCCCGCAAATTGGGGCGTACTCTGGTCGCTATCCGTGGAAGAAATGTTTTACCTGTTTTTTCCAGTGGTGGCGCTGATTTTCGGCCGTAGAAATCTTTTCCCGGCCATTCTTGTTTGTTTCGTCGCGTTGGGCCCATTCGCTCGCACAGTATTTGCGCGTGGAAATGACATTTGGTCGGAGCAGTCCTACCTGGGAAGTATGGATGCCATCGCTCTCGGTTGCCTCACCGCGCTGCTGGTCCGCCGCGTTCGCTTTCGCGCATCGCGTTGCGCGCCTTCATAGCGGTAGGAGCAACGCTAGTCGTATTCATTCTCGTTGGCCTGCGGCTGTTCTATGTGCCGCTTATTACAAAACCAGGCTTGGACATGACTATCATCGCGCTGGGAACTTGCATGATTATGATTGCCGCCGCGCAAACACACTGGAAAGGTCCTCGCTTGCTTGCGCCTCTCCTGCGCCTCGGCCAACGCAGTTACGAAGTTTATTTGACCCACATGTTCGTGGTTTTCGCGTTTTTCGCGATCTTTGTGAAGTACGGAAGTCCGCTGTGGTGTGTGCCATTGCTTTTCGTCACTACCATTGTCGTTGCAGCGGGAACCGGAGACATCGTCGCGCGCTTTTTTTCCGAACCGCTCAACCACATGCTTCGCGAACGCTGGAGCCACGGGCCTCGACAGTTAGGCAGCGTCGAGTTTTTAGAGTCCGCTCCGCAAAGCGCTGAACTGGGTCCTGAAAACATTGCAACCACGTATCGCAACGCGAGTTAGGGCGCCGTCGGGCTTGATTGTGGCTTGTTCATAGATTTAAACCTGGCTTGCATCTCGTCCCACGCTTCCGGAAGTTTTTCGGGTTGGTGAATGATGTTCAGAAAAAAACTCCGTATATCGAATGGCGCCCCGCCGAATTCGCGAAACTCGGAAGGGCGTGGCGGGCCGCCTACGCTGCCAACCTCAGGAATATGATCAGGTAAGTGCACCGCATACATACTGCCGCCGGCAAGTGGCAGATGCTCATACTGCAGCAGCCATGGGCAGTTGTGGCCGTCCATGATCATATTTGCAGAGACCGCCGCCCACTTTCCCTCGTCCGCCGCGGTCGGCGTCTGACAATCCCAGATTTTCGCTTGCGGCACGTCGACCGTAGCATCGGTAAATCCATACTCATCCAGGTCAATGCTCTGCAGGCCGTGCTGCTCGGCAAAATTTTTGACTTCCGGGAGCGATTGATTCCAATCGAGATTGGAATCGTTGACCAAGGCATATCCCGGCCGCCCGAAACTTAACGCGTTGAGGTAAGGAAAATAATATGGGTAGGCGCTCACCGCCGTGAACAGGCAACTCAAAGTCAAAACCACGGCAAGCGCGCCTACAACGCGTGCGCCGTTAGGCTTGAAATAGTGAGGCCGTTCGATCATTCGCGGCAATGGAGCGAGCAGCAGGATGAGTAGCACGAGCGGAATACTGAAATGGCGAATGCTAATGTCGAGCCTGCTCAACAAACAAAAACCGCTAAAAACAATCAGAGATACCCACAGTACGCGCCAATGAATCGCGAATTCCTCGGGAATTGCTCGCGTGTTCGCGTCGTCGTCGCTACGCTTCCGTGCTAGGCCAAAACTAACCGCCAGTGCTAGCAATCCGAGAAATCCGAGAGCGGATTTAAACAAGAATAAAACCGGAAAGTAGAACCACACGCCGTGCTGATATGAGTGACCGAGGATATATGTTGGGCGGCTTGCGGTGATCAGAACTATCAACACACCTCGGAGATACAGCCACGGCGGCATAAGTAGCCGGCGTAGAGGTTCCGTCGCTGCTCCATGGCCAAGGCGGTCCAGCGCAGTCGTCGGCTGATGGATGGAGAATACAAAATAGAAAATATAAACAATAATCGCCGTCCACAGAATTCCCTGAAGAGTTACGCGCCAGCGCAGCCGCCGCCATGCACGCACCTCAGGTTTGGCAATGGGCTGGCCAGAGACCGGGCGCCAGCGCGTGCTCAGAGCAAAAACCACGAAGGCAAAAAATAAAATAATCGCAGTGAACTTCGAAAGAAGCGCAGCGGCAAGGCATAATCCAAAAAGGACGGTGTTCTTTCGAGTGGGGTTACGCCACATCTCCGCAAAGCGCCACAACGTCAGCAACGAAAAAAGTGTCACCGCCAAATCGGTATGAACAAGCGGGGCGAAAGCGATGAACGCAGACGTGGTGACATACACACTCAGACAAAGAAGCCCGGCCCAGTCCCCGCCGAGTTTTCGCGCATAAATGAATAAAACCCAGCCAAGGATCAGCGCCACAATCAGCATCGGCGCGCGGGCCCATGCCAGCGTGCTGACGGGGTCGTTCCACTTTGTCAGGAGCCATTCACCGAAGACCCATTGCCCCAGGTATGCCGGGAAAAACGCGTCGCTGAACGTCCACGAGATGTGTGAATAATCCGCGTGCGTGCCACGCAAAACCAACGGCAGCGCCGCAAGCACCTTGGGCAGCGGCGGGTGTTCTTCGTTAAACCGCAAATCCAGCTTTTGCAGGTAACTTAACCCTGCGCCGATGTGCGCCGTTTCGTCGACGGTGACCGACTCGCGTAACGCCGCGCCGCCCGCCAGCACCGCCATGAGAATCAAGAGCACACCAGCCGCGACTGAGAAAAGAGTTTGGCGCCTACTTTCCATTTGAATTCCTGTTGTCCCAGCGTGAAGAGGAATGCGGGCGAATAGTAAGCCGCCCTGCCATATAAGCCAGCTGGCGAGCATGAACACCAAAATCCCTGCCAACCATTTCAACCGCTGAAAAAGCGCAGTGTGCTCCGTTATGATTGCCGCCGAGCCAAGAGCAAACTTAATGGAAGCGCATACGGACCGCCATACATAAAGATGGCGAGCGCAATTGCCCACAACCAAGTATGCCAAGTCATGGAGTTCAAACGAAATCTGTCGCGGAATTGTGACCGTTGAAAATCGCGTCCTTCCAAGCGATAGGCGACAAGTGAAGCTACCAGCAGCAACACCATCGGCAGGACGAGGACTAAATTGAAAGTGGCGAATTTTGATACCGCTGAACCCCATAACCGTGGCAAAACAAAGTACAAAAAGAAAAAATCATTAACGACGAACCCGCGAATAGCGGGAGGGACACGCGCAACGGCGCAGGTTTAAGGGCCCGAAGTGACGCTGTTAGCACATCCGTGCTCCTTATCAACGCAACGCAATCGCCTCGCTGAACGGGCCGCTGGAACCGAGTTCGCCGTCGCGGCATTGGCACTGCTTCTATTTGTTACGGGCTTTTGCACTCCGTAATCCGCGAGCCCGGAGTCGCGAATTTAGTTGCATGCCAAGAGTTTTCCCCCAGACTCCGCACTGTGCGCGTTGCTCGGCTCCTAACAAACGACTTGACCCTTATTGTTCCTCGCACTATCCTCCAGTCTCCCCCGGTAAACCATACAATTACCCCGTCAAAGGAGAAATTCATGTCTACAGCTCCGAAACCCCAAAAGGCAGTTCAAGACCCCGTCAAAGTGGACCCGAAACATTACAAGGTTGACATCGAAAATGAGCAGGTGCGCGTGCTTGGAATCAACTACGGAGCACACGAGAAGTCGGTAATACATTCGCATCCCGACGGCATGGCGACTTTTCAGAACGATATACACTGCAGGTTTACGTTCCCGGATGGCAAAACGGAAGAGCGACGTTTCCGCGCGGGCGAGGCGCTCTATATGCCCGCCGGAAGCCGTTCCGGAGAACCTGAGCAATCAGCCCATCGACATAATACTCGTCGAACTGAAACGGTAGTTCGGGAAACTTCTAAAGGCATACAAAAAGGATGGTGCACCGGGGCCCGGGTATTTGTGTGCCCACGACGTTGTGAGACCTTGGAGGCTCCTTCCCGACCATAAGTGCGATTAAGTTAAACAGGCTTACGGTTGTTGATAAAGAATTATTGCAACTTCGAGTTCTCAACCTTTGCCTCTTTGAGGATAGGAATGTCAGGGTCGGCGTCTTTTCCACAAGGTCAGGAACTCCTGATATGCGCCGCGGCCTTGGCGGTGTCGCCCTGAATTCATCGAGAGAAAGAATTTGTCGCGCACATTTGCGAGGACAGAGGATGGTAGCCGTGCTCCGCCCGGTTCTACTCAGAACCTAGCAGGTCTTGAACATGCGCAACCATATCGTTCATGCCATCCGGCTTGGAGAGCACCAAATCCACAGGCACGGCAGAAGACAGCAACTTGCTCATAAAATCGTCATACATCGAAAACAATATAATCGGAACGTCGGGCATCGTGCTCTTCAAAATAGAAGCAGCCGCCGCGCCGTTCATTCGTGGCATGGCTAAGTCTAAAATTATCAAATCCGGTTTTAGTTGCTTAGCTTTTTCGATTGCGTCTGCGCCGTTTGCAGCTTCGCCGCAAACTTCGAAACCTTCGTGGCCCTCCAAAAATGTCCGGATGACCATGCGGATAGATTCACTGTCGTCTGCAACTAGAATACGCTTTGCCATTTGACGCTCCGAACGGGACCCTCGAAGATTCAGGTCTTCGTTAGCGCAAAGCAATACATGCATTGCTGTAGGATGCCAAACGGTGCTCCTTTGTGACTCCAAAGACATCGACCTGTCCTCTACTTCACCGTTTGCCGCAAATGAAGGTTTGGAAAAATTCCTACGTGGTTCTGGTGTTAGATTCCCCGTATCTCGCGGGCTATTTACATGGATAGCAAACCGGGCGGGAATCCTACGCGAGGAGCGCAGCCGTTTACCGGCGCTGAATTGGAAAAGCTCCGCAAACATGTCGGGCCGGATTTGCTGGCCTTCCTGCTTTTGCGGCATACGGGGTTTCGCGGCAGCGATATCGTGAAGCTGACCTGGGGCGAAGTACGATTCGACAAGAAAGAAATCGGGCGGCTAACGCAGAAACGGAAGAAGCTGGTAACGATTCCGATTCATACTGAATTGTTCTTTACGCTGGAGCTAGCTAGCTAGAGTTCGCCCGCAGAAATCCCCAGCCGGGCGAAACGATATTGCTGATGCCGAATGGCCGCGCCATGCGCCGCCCAAGGTTATATGCCCGAATGCTGGCGCTGGGGGCGCGGGCAGGCGTTGCGCAAGCAAATTCGCATAGGTTTAGGAATACGCTTGCAGTTGATTTACTTTGCGCCGGGGCGGGCATTTACGACGTAGCGCAGATGCTTGGTGATACCGTAGAAACTGTTGAGCGGCATTACGCGCCGTTTGTACCGGCGCTGCGGGAACGCGTACGGCGGATAACGGAAAACGGCGAAGGGCTGGAGGGCAATGGCATGAAAACGCCAAGCTCCCCAGCCAAACCCCCGCAACTCCAATAGTTTCAGCGGACGAGTCTGTAAGCCGGATTCTGTGCGGCGTCGTAACGCGCATGGCGCGCTGCACACCGCGGCAATCATTCCTCTAGGTCCCGGTTCGCACCGGGACTCCAGCAGCCTACCCGAGGGTTTTCGATTTACGCGGCTTGCGCCACGTAAAATGGAGTGCGCTCCTTTGCAGGAACGCCGCTCAATGAGCCGGGCCAGCTCTCCCCTCCTATTTGGCCTTGCACCACGCGGGGTTTTCCGTGCCCTCGCTATTGCTAGCGAGGCGGTGGGCTCTTACCCCACCTTTTCACCCTTACCTACGTGCGAGCATTGCGAGAGACGTCTCGCAGGTTTTGCCTGCGCGATGCCACCGTGCTGCGCTCCGCCGGCGGTTTAATTTTCTGTGGCACTATCCGTGGCTTCGCTTTGTAGCGAAGCCCCCTGGCGTTACCAGGCGCGTTGCCCTGTCAAGAGTTCTGGCCAACAAATCGTTGGCCATGCCTCAGGACGGTGTCCGGACTTTCCTCCCGCTGCTGCGCCTTGCGGCCCAGCAGCCAGCGATTACCCGGCCCGCCCGCTGGGTTAAGTATACCCTGCAAGTCCACGTCTGCTGCGCATGTACAATATTCGGCGGCTATGTTGCAGAACTTATGCGGTGAAATTCCGGTGACCATCCCATGACACAAAAGGAAAATTGGCCGAGTATCGCCGTAGTTGGAGCGGGCGCGGTGGGAGGATATTTCGGCGGGCTGCTGGCGCGGGCCGGAGCACCCGCGATCATGATCGGTCGCCCAGCCTTCGTTGAGGCCGTAAATAAAAACGGTCTTTTTTTGGATACGCTGCAATTTCAGGAAAACGTTCGCGTGCAGGCTTCCACGGAACTATCGGCGGCCGCTGGAGCAGACATTATTCTGTTCTGCGTGAAGACTACCGACAACGCCGCTACCGCCAGACAACTGGCCCCGTTGCTCGCGCCCGGTGCTTTGGTCGTCAGTCTACAAAACGGCGTGGATAACGTGGAACAGATTCGTGCTGCGGCCAATCTCGAAGTCTTGCCTGCAGTTGTATACGTCGCGGCTTCCGTACCGGAGCCCGGAAAAATCAAGCATGTGGGTCGCGGCGATTTGGCGCTTGGTCCGAAAACTGAAAAAACTGAGCGTCTTGCTGCGATTTTTGCGCGTGCAGGCATCCCTTGCCGAATCACCGACAATATTGTGGGCGAATTATGGACCAAGCTACTTTGGAATTGCGCCCTGAACGCCATTTCCGCGCTGGGACGCGTGAAATACGGGCAAATCGCCGCAAGCGCTGATGCGCGGCAAGTTGTGCAATCTCTGGTGGAAGAGTTTGTCGCGGTCGCCCATGCAGCCGGAATTACCCTTGTGGGTGTAGAAGATGCAAGCGCCGCATTCGCTGGGGCATGCAAGATTGCTACACAAATGTCCGGGGCTTTATCGTCGACTGCGCAGGACATGCTGCGTGGCAAGCGCACGGAAATCGATTCTCTGAACGGCTACATTTCTAGGCGCGGAGCGGAACTCGGCGTGGCCACGCCGGTAAATCACGCGCTATACGCGATGATTAAGTTAGCCGAAGGCCGCACTTGATGGTTCGTCTGGAAAGAATAAGATTTGTCAGTCATTAGAGACGTCGGGCACAAGTAGCTACCGCTAACCTAACGCGAGCAATTTTTCGAATTCCTTTTCTGTGAGGACCGGCACGCCGAGGGCTTTGGCCTTGTCGTATTTTGAGCCGGGATCGGTGCCAACCACTACATAATTTGTTTTTTTGCTGACCGAGCCGGAAATGGTTCCGCCGTGTTGCTTTACGATTTCGGCGGCGTCTTCGCGGCTGCGATTGGCCAGGCCACCGGTAAAGACGAAGGATTTGCCTGCAAATTTGTCGCTTTTTATTTGGCGCTTTTCCATGGTGGGATGCACGCCAGCTTTGTGAAGCTTTTTGATGAGTTGGCGATTGGCCGGTTCAGAGAAAAATTCGGTGATGGCGGCGGCTACTTTTGGTCCAACTTCAGCTACCTCTTCGAGTTGTTCCTGACTGGCGGCGGCAAGATCCTCTACAGAGGAAAAGTGGCCCGCCAGCAATTCTCCGGTGCGCTCACCCACAAAACTGATGCCCAGCGCATAGATCAGCCGCGCGAGGCTGTTCTTTTTGCTGGCTTCGATTTCGTCCAACAAATTTTGCGCCGATTTTTCCGCGAAACGCTCCAGCGCGACCAGCTTGTCCAGCTTCAGCGAGTACAAATCCGCAACATCGCGCACTAATCCTTGCTCAATCAGTTGATCGACGATTTTTTCTCCCAGGCCGTCGATATTCATGGCGTGGCGTCCCGCAAAGTGCAGCAGCGATTCCCTTCTCTTCGCCGGGCACGCCGCATTGACGCAGCGATAAGCCACGGTGTCTGGGGCTTTGTGAATCGTGCTGCCGCATTCGGGGCACTTTTCAGGCATGCGGAATGGTCTGCGATCCGCGCCTTCCTTCACTACTTTCAGCACGTGCGGAATTACTTCTCCAGCGCGCTCCACCAGCACGGTGTCGCCAATCTGCACGCCCAGGCGTTCGATTTCATCCATGTTGTGCAGCGTGGAACGGCTGACGGTGACGCCTCCGACTTGCACCGGCTCCAGAAACGCCACGGGGGTAAGCGTTCCAGTGCGCCCAACGTTCACCTGAATGTCTTTGATCACGGTGGTTTCCTGCCGCGCGGGATATTTATAAGCGATGGCCCAACGCGGCGCTTTTGCCGTGTATCCCAATTCATTTTGTATCGGGATGGAATTCACTTTCACGACCACGCCATCGATTTCGTAGGGGAGCTTCTCGCGTTTGTCGTCCCAGTGGTCGCAATATTTCAGCACTTCTTCGATTCCGTCGCACAACTTCCAGTCCGCCGAGGCGCGGAATCGCATTTCCTTCAACGCCTGCAAGGATTCCGAAAGCCTCGTGAACGGCGAACGCCCCTCGACCAGCAGGTAGTAAGAAAAAAATTCCAGCCGCCGCGATGCGGTGATGGAAGAATCCAGAACCCGCACCCCCCCAGCAGCGGCGTTACGCGGATTCGCAAAAATCTTGCCGCCGGAAAGTTCTTGCTGGCGATTCAATTCCGCGAAAGCCTTTTTGGGCATGACAATTTCGCCGCGCACTTCGAAATTCGGCGGCACCTTCGCTTTTTTGAGCGCAGCCGGATCGACACGGAGCGGTATCGAGCGGATCGTCTTTACATTGGGTGTGACGTCCTCACCAGTGCGCCCGTCGCCTCGGGTCACGCCGCGAGCGAGCGCTCCGCCCTGGTATTGCAGCGAAATGCTCAGGCCATCAAATTTGTGCTCCGCGATGTATTCGATTTTCTCGCGGCCGCTGCTTTCGCGCACGCGACGGTCGAATTCTCGCAGCGCGTCGTACGAAAACGCATTATCCAGACTCAGCATGGGCCGTGCATGCTGGTAAGTTTGAAAACCTTCGCGCGGGGCCCCGCCGACACGCACGGTGGGCGAATCCGCGGTGATCAGTTCCGGGTGCGCGGCTTCCAACTCCTTGAGCTTGCCCATCAGGCGGTCGTAGGCGGCATCAGAAATTTCCGGGTCGTCCGCGACGTAATAGCGGTATTCGTGATGGCGCAGCTTTTCGCGCAGATCTTCGATTTCGGTTTTTATAGCGGCGCCGGCCCTGGCCATGAATTCCTCGCCCAGAAATCTTCGCAGAAGAGATGCTGCGATTGCTCTCACATTATATAGAATGAATGGACGGATCGACGGACACGGACCTCGCCAATCGAATGACTACCGGGCTTCAGAATGCTCTCCTGATTCATAATCCCAATGCCGGGCATGGAGGCGCGCAACGCCGCCGCTCGTTGGACGAAGCGCGCAGGATTTTTGCCGCGGTGGGAATTGAAGTAGAGCTTATCGAGACGAAAGGCCCCGGCGACGCGACAGAGATGGCGCAGCGAGCCACTAGCGAGCGCCGGGATTTGGTGGTCGCGTGCGGCGGCGACGGCACCTTAAATGAAGTGGTCAACGGGCTCGCCGGCCCATCGAACGGGCATCGCGTTTCACTCGCTCTACTGCCTGCAGGCACCGCCAATATTTTCGCGAAAGAATTGAGTCTTCCTTGGGATATTCCGGGCGCGGCTCGCAAATTGGCGCGCGGCAAAGTGGTCGACATTGCGCTGGGCCAGGCCACGCCGCTCCTCGAACCGGACAAGCGAAAATATTTTCTGAGCGTTGCTGGCGCCGGACCAGACGGCCGGATCGTTTACTCCATTGATCTGGAACTGAAGGCCCGCATGGGCATTCTGGCTTACTGGTGGCAGGGCGCGCGCGAAATTTTCCGCTACGACTATCCGCATTTTCGAGTGGTGATTAATGGCCAGTCCTCTGATGCATCGCTGGCGATCGTCGGGCGCACCAAACATTACGGCGGGCCGTTCAAAATTACGACGCTTGCCGATTTGTACGAAAAT
Source organism: uncultured Acidobacteriota bacterium (assembly GCA_963705755.1). Classification (GTDB taxonomy): domain Bacteria; phylum Acidobacteriota; class Terriglobia; order Acidiferrales; family UBA7541; genus Acidiferrum. The sequence continues at coordinate 10,182 of CAVPKZ010000083.1, forward strand.
AAATTTGAAGTGATGACTTTGAGCACGCGGAGTGGGTTACGTTACCTGAGTTATTTGCCGACTCTCTACATGGGCAAATTGCGCGGAACAAACGGGGTATTTTTTTCAAAGACTGATTCCGTGGTGTGCGAACCGCTAAATGGAAATCCGGTGCACGCGCAAGTCGATGGCGAACCGCTTGGCCGGCTGCCGGTGGAATTTAAAATTGTGCCCGGGGCATTAAAAGTATTGATTCCTGAAGTCCCCGGTAAAAATGGGCTAAGTACTGTAGCGTCAGTTTAATATCGCCTTGACTCCGCGATGCATCTTGCACCTCGCTAACATTTTATGGATATAGGCACGCATGCTTTGGCTTCGCTTGCGCTGTCTCGCGCTTTTTTTCCACGCGCGCCCAGAATGCTCTGGGCCTTCATGATCCCGGCTGGAGTGATCGCTGATATTGATGCCTTCAGCGCGTTCATCAGTCCGTCCGCGTATCTCAGTTGGTACCGCACCTACACGCATTCCCTATTGGCGTCACTGATCGTCGCGTGCGTTTTTGGCGCGGCATATCAGGCATGGGCGTCGCGCGACTTAATTTCAAGATTGTCGGCGGGAAGCATTTTTGTCGCGGTTTTATTGGCGCAATGGTTGCATCTGGCGATGGATGCGGCGCAATGGCAGGGCGTGGAATTGTTCTGGCCGATTAATCCCGCACGAATTGCGATGGATTGGCTGCCGACGATCGATCCCTGGATCATCTCCATCCTGGTCGCTGCCGTCGTGTCGCCGGAATTTTTCCATTTGATCGGCTCCGAAATTGGCGCGAAGGACAAACGGCCGCGGGGCTTCGTGGGCGCCATCGTGGGACTGCTCATGGCGGCGTCTTATATTGGCTTGCGCGCAGATCTACACGCAACGGCTATCGCGCAAATGCAAAATCGCAGCTACGCCGGTGAATTGCCGAGGCAAGTTGCGGCGTTCTCCGAATTTGTTTCCCTCGTCACTTGGCGCGGTATTGCGGACACGGAGAGCGCGCTTCATCTGGTCACCGTCCACATAAACTCTTCGCGGCGTTCCGCGCTGGACACGGGCATAAATTTGTTCAAGCCTGAAGCGAATCCACTCCTGCAAGCCGCACAAGCAACGGAAGCAGCAAAAAGCTTTTTGGGCGTGGCGCGTTTTCCGAAAGCGACGATTCAGAAAATGGATACAGGCTCGGAGGTGCAAATCCGCGATTTGCGCTATGCGGCCGCAGGAGAAGTGAAACGCGAGCCGATGGTGATCGTCGATTTCGATCCGGCAGGAAAAATAATTTCTGCAGAGACGGTGTGGGCCGACCGCGAAAAACCGCGCTAGCGCGTGACTAGATTGGCTTAAGTTGGTTGCTCAGTCAGCGGGCTTTTTTTGTGCTGCATCTCCGTAAGGATGTTTGGCACGCAAAATTAGCTGCGAAAGTCCGTAACTGACGGCCACCAGCACTACCGCCCCAAGAGCCACGTTTAATTTGTGCCGCTGTAAAAACGGGAGCGCGCCGTCGCCGTATCGCACCGCCAGATAGCCTATGCCGAAATATCGAAACAGCCGCGCCACGGCAATAGCGGAAGCAAAGCTCGGCAGTGGCATTTCAAATACTCCGCCGCAAATACGAAAAACTTGAAGGGCGTCGGCGGTGGCAATAGCGCCGCTGCCAGCATTCCGCCAAATCCATTTCTCTCGATCCAGTGGCGGACAGCGCCGCCATGCTTTTCCTGCTTTGCTGTGAAAAAAGGCTTCGCCGCCTTTGCGGGCGATGATATACAACAGAATGCATCCCAGAGTGGATCCTGTCGCCGCCATCAACGCGTAAAGCGGCATGCGCGAGGGATGCTCCCTGGATAATTCAATCAGCAAAAGATCGTTGATCACTGGGAAGGTTAAGACCGAAGAATCCAGAAATGAAATAAGAAAAGTCCGGGCGCACCCAAACTCCCGGCGAAGGCGACGATCTTTTGTTTCCATGTATGGAGCGAAATCACCAAGGACAGCACCTCGCGTACGCCACACTAACACCGTTGCCGCCAATCTTTGGACTCACAAGCCCCTTAGTGCGGGAAGAAAAACACCTTAATTGCTAAGGCAGGCCGCGTTTTCCTCACAGCAGGGCCTCTATGCCTCGCAAAATTACGTCATACACGAAATGCAATTCCTCGTGCGTGATTACATACGGCGGTAGCACGTAAACCACATTTCCCAGGGGCCGTAACAACACGCCGTGGTCGATAAACAATTGGTACAGCTTGGTGCGCATGTTGGATAATATTCGGCATCTTCTGCGCGCAGCTCAATCGCACCCATCGTTCCGATCTGGCGCACATCCGCGACCTGCGGCATTTTACGGAATTGCTCGAGACGCTCGGTGTTGACGGCGGAGATCATGGCGATGCGTTCAAACACCGGCTCATCGTCGAAAATCTGTAGGCTGGCGTTGGCCGCGGCGCACGCCAAGGCGTTTCCGGTATAGGAATGCCCGTGGTAAAACGTGTGCAATCGGTCTTTGCTGCGAAACGGCGCTTCTACGCGATCGCTGCACACCGTCGCGCCCATGGGTAAAAAACCGCCGGTGATTCCTTTTGACAGGCACATCAGATCTGGAATCACGTTGGCAAGTTCGCACGCAAACATTTTCCCGGTGCGACCGAAGCCGGTCAGCACCTCATCGGCAATCAGCAAAACATCGTAACTCGTGCAGAGGGCCCGCACTTTTTGCAGAAATTCCACGGGATGAACAATCATGCCGCCTGCGCCTTGCAACAACGGTTCGACTATCACCGCGGCAATGCGCTCGTGATTCTGCTCCAGCAATGTTTCCAATTGGCGCACGCACTCGATGTGGCAGGTGGCGCGCGTGAGGCCCACCGGGCAATTGTGGCAATAAGCGGAATGCACGCGATGCACGGCATAGCGCATGGACTGAAATGGTTTATTGAACAGTGAATCGTCGCTGGCAGACATCGCGCCGGCGGTGTCGCCATGATAGCCATGTGCTAGCGCGACGATCTCCGATTTTTGCGAGCGGCCATTGTTGCTGAAATGCTGGACGGCGAGTTTCAATGCCACTTCCACAGCGGTTGAGCCATCATCGGAAAAAAACAGGTGCGTCATTTCCTGTGGCAAGCGCTTGCGCAAGCGCGACGCTAGTTCCTCAGCCGCGTCGTGGGTGAAGCCCGCCATGATCACGTGCTCCATTTTGCGGGCCTGTTGCGCGATGGCTTCCGCGATGCGCGGATTGGCGTGGCCGTGTAGATTCACCCACCAGGACGAAACCGCATCCAGAATGCGCCGCCCGTCTTTGGTGTAGAGATAGACGCGTTCCGCGCGGACGACATGCAGCGGAGGCGCATCCATTGCGGCGTTTGTAAAGGGATGCCAGATGCGCAGCGGCGAACTCATTTCGGCTTATTGGGAAAACGCGGCGCGGTCAAAATTATCCATGAACACTTGCATCAGCGCGGTGCGGTGCAAATTGGGCAAGCGTGGAATTTCTCCAATGACACGCACGTGGCCGAAGCGCTCGATGGTTTCGCGATTCTCGCGGTTCTGGTCGCCAATCAAAACCACGCCGTGTACCGGAAGCTCCGCGGCGTGCAAGGCCGCGAGCGTGAGTAAAGTGTGATTGATGGTGCCGACGTTGCTTCGCGCGGCAAGAATTACCGGTAGTTTAAACTTTGCCATCATGTCCAGCATGAATTGTTTGGCGTTGATGGGCACCAGCACGCCTCCGGCGCCTTCGACAATGAGCCAATCGTTGTTCAGAGTCGTTGGCAAATTAATACGCGCTAGATCAATTTCCACTCCTGCCCAGCGCGCGGCAAGGTCTGGCGAAACCGGAGGCACAAATTTGTAAACTTCTTCGAGTGTGCGATCAGTGCCCATACCGGCGAGACGCATCACCGTTACGCGGTCGGAGCCTTCGAGTGTGCCGGTTTGTATTGGCTTCCAATACACGGCATCGAGCGCAGCGCAGAGTAAGGCGGCAAGCGTGGTCTTACCCACGCCGGTGTCTGTGCCAGTTATAAAAAAATGGTGCCTCACGCGGAGCCCGCCAACGCCAGGGGAATCGGATGATGCGATTGCGCGCGCCATGTGGATAAAGCGGCCGCCAGTTTTCGAGTTCTGCGGCAGTGAGTTTGTGGGTCACCGAGAAGCGTAGGCGCGCGGTGCCTGGTGGCACTGTGGGCGGGCGGATAGCCCTGACGGCAAAGCCGGCGCGCTGCAAAAATTCCGCGACGGCGACAGCAGCATCGTTGGCGCCAATCACAGCGGGGACAATTTGCGTTGTGGTGCCCAGGGTTTCCCAACCATCGCGTTGCAAGGATGTCGCGAAGTCTTGCGATCT
>CAVPKZ010000084.1:0-14772 GCA_963705755.1 uncultured Acidobacteriota bacterium
TCCAATCAAAGACGCCCGGGTTCCGCGTCTTCCTTCGAAGTTGCATAATTAATAGCGATGATGCTCCGTCTGCCGCAAGCCGCTCTGCGATCGCCGCGCCGATTCCCCGCGACGCTCCCGTAACGAGCGCGACCTTTCCCTCAAGCTTCTTCATGGTGCCGATCCTCCCCGGTTGCTCGATGATTGCGTGTCACAAGGTCCCGATCCAGTCTTTAAGCCTCTTTGCCTCCATCACCACCACCTCGCGGTCGTTGGTGCCGAGCGCAACAGCCGCCATACCCTGAAAGGCGGAGAAGAAATGGACCGCGAGTTCTCGTGAATCCTTTTCATGGCCAACGGCCCGGAACTGTTCCTCAAGCCAACGCATGGAGTCATTGAAGAGCGCCGCGGATTTCTTCGCGAGAGCGCCGCCCTCCTTGTGCAACTCCGTGCACAGCCCGCCAAAAGGGCATCCTCCGCTCGCCAGCTGCTCCCGGTTGCGGTGAATGCTCCTCCACGAAAGCAACCAGCCGCTCCTTGGGAGAACTCAACCGGTCCATCTCTTCCCGGAATGCGCGAAACTCCGCCAGACGCCGCTCCACCACGGCTTCGGCGAGTTCTTCCTTGGTTTTGAAGTAGTAGTAGACATTGCCTACCGGCACGCGAGCCGCCTCGGCGATGTCCGCCAGACTCGTCTCTCGGAAACCGCGTCCATACGCCAGCTTCGTCGCAGTCTCAATCAGCCGCGTTCGCTTGTCCGGTTGTGCCGTTCGCATATTCTCCGACTCGGAGGAGTTAGTTATTTAACTAACTCAGATAGAGCACGTATGATGTTTACAGCACAATGTGGATACAAGTTTTTTCAACCGACCGGAAGTGATCGCGGGCTCAAAACTTAGTTCACGAGATGATCCCTTGCCGACGGCACTGGACTGAATTGACCGTGGCCCTCGTTCGTTGCTTGGTCCTTGAAAGCATGAGCTTTAGGCAGCCGCCTGAATCAATTCGCTGCGAAACAGCAATCCGGAAGCAACCGGGACCTCAAGATTATCCGAGGAACTCGGTGTGCTCATCTACGAGTTTGGAAGCAGGGGCATCGGAGCAGTCCCATAAAGATTAAGGGCTAAGGTGCATCCAAGAAGTCCATTGCTGCTCTATGAACGGTCTTTGATTCTCGGCCATGCTTTAGAGATAACCGCGCCTTGATCGTCTCGCGTGTTGCCTTCAACACATCGTCAGAGAGGCGCTTGTCGGAAACGGCACGCGCGACCCCAATCGCGCCTGCCATCGCGGAGAGAATGGAAGCGGCAAGCGTTTTGCTGTTGGGGATACCGGCGGCATCGATCCATTCCGCGAGAATGCTCACGAGGTTCTTCACGCCCGAATTGAAGGTGATGCGGAACGCTCTGGATTGCCTCGGAAAATCGGAACCCAGCGTAACGATCGGACACCCCGAGAGACTGTCCCGATGCGCGGACGACACATAAGCGTCGATAAAGTTCTTGAGCGCACGGCGAGGCGGTAAGCCATCGCCAAGGCGATAGTATTTTTGTTGCGCTTCCTCGAAGATGCCGCCCAGCGATTCCACCAGCAGCGCCTCTCGGGACTTGAAATGGGCGTAGAAGCCGCCGTGGGTAAGGCCAGCTGCATGCATCAGTTCAACCACGGCCAATTGTTCAGGCCCATTCTTGCGCAAAACCCGCCCCGCGAGCTTCACAAGCTTTGCGTGGGTTTCTGCTTTGTGTGTCTGGCTGTAGCCCATCTTGGCCACTGTTTCTGCCGCGCGAATCGAGCGGCTTCACTTGAATCACTCCGAACCGTTCCCCAGAAAGACGGTTCTATGTGATGCCAATCATCTTCTTGCATGTATATGATGCATATCATATAGTTTTCCAGGGAAGAATCCAAACGGTTTCAGAGCTGGCTCTTCTCTTTGCCGCTGAGCTCAGCCCTAAATACGGTGAAGACAACCCACGCTCGGATCGGGGTGGGTCAACCGGCGCTTGTCATCGGCGGCAATGGCTGCATCGGTTTGGCGGACGAAGCGCTTTGTGAACGAAGGCGCGCACGTGTTCATCACGGGCCGCCGTGACGCGGAGTTGACCGCAGCGGCAAAGGAAATCGGAACGAATGTCACCGGCGTACAAAGAGACGAGGTTAACGGGAGAAATCGCATGAACGAAGCATTACTCCCCATAAACGATATGTTCCTTGTGGTGACACATGAGCAGGCCATGACATTCGATGACGCGCTGATGTCCGGATATCTCTTCTTTTAAGGCGCGGACGGCACATGCGAGAGCTATGAGCGGTGAGACAACTTCAGCAAGGAGTCTTGAGCGAGATCGAGGATGACGAACACCGGAACATTGCAAGTAACGACGCCGAGCAACCGCAAGGTTGCGATGACCCGTTCGATGCTCTCGGAAATGGTCGTGGCGCTGTTTCAGGCGCAATGCGAGTCGGGATCGACGCGGTCTGTCGCCATGCTACGGCATAGCGCTGGTTCATTAAACAACGGGTCGGGTTGGAAGGACGCTCATGAGCCTCGCGGATGAAGTCGGCGGCGGCCTCGATGGTTTGTCGCAACTACGAATGGTGATGGCTTCGGGACGCAAGCCCGGCATTCTGGTCGCGCTCGACTTCGAGTTGGTCGAAGTCGAAGCTGGCAAGGCAGTTTTTGCAGGGACGCCGGGGACGCACGTATACAATCCGATTGGCACGGTGCATGGCGGCTATGCCGCGACGCTGCTCGATTCCGCCTGTGGTTGCGCCGTCCATTCCCGCCTCACGGCAGCGCAGGCTTATACAACATTGGACCTGAAGGTCGCTTATCATAAGCCAATTACCAAAGACACCGGACTCTTGCGCGCCGAAGGCCGGGTGCTTTCGTTCGGGCGGAGGGCGGCGTTCGCCGAGGCCAAGTTGACCGATGCGAGCGGCAAGTTGTATGCGTCCGCGATGTCAACGTTGCTTGTGTTTGACAGGTGAGGAAGGCGGACGACATGCTCGACTCTCTTCGTACGCACGTTGCCCGTGCACGGTTTCCGTCCTTCTTAGGGTTGCTTTGAGAACGGCGCCCCTGGGGCTTTGGGAGCCCCGCGTCGCCGTCCATGATCGTGCCTAACGGTAGCCCCAAGAATACTGGAAATCAACCGGCTGTCACGTGCGTCCGAACGCTCTCGGCCGGAAGCGCAAGCTGAAATTTCGGTCGCAATTCAGACAAACTGGGCGACAGGTGTTGGTATACGGATGATTCCTGGCTTTGTGGCGGGCGTACCAGATCACTTACCTCACTGCGTGGTCAGAGAGAGTTCCCAGTGCTTGGGCACCGCTGGCGTCAACGAAAAACTTTTGGTTTGAAGGATCAGATGCAGTGGCAGAGGACCACGATCTCCGCGACCCAGAGGATCATCGCCGGTCACGTAAGCGGAAATTTCGAAGGGCAAATCCGAACTTTTAACTTGCACTTCCAGTGCTGTTTCTTCCGAGAAAAGCCGATCGATGCGAGCGCCGTTAAGATAAGAAGTCTCGAGATGATCGTAGCGACTGGGAATGGCCAGCCAGAGGCGGCGAACGTTCAATGGCTGGGATGGAGTCAGCGACTCGAGTTTTGCGAGCGTGTTTCCACGAATGGTCCAGGTGACTTCCGAGACCAGACCTGCATCGACAAAATCACCAGCTTTGGTGCCTGGAACAACCCAATGTCTCCAGACTACGGCCACGCTCCTGCCGTCAGCAGCAGGTTTGATCTCGTCCGCTCCATCGGCAGCAGCGATGGTCTTCCCATCGTCCAATTCCAGAAACGGAACGAGGCACGGATAGATTTTTTCGACAGGGGCCGCCAGGCCGGCAAATCCATGCGGTGCGGGCTCGTAGTCGGATGTCGCTGCTTTTGGTCCGGTCACGAACGGCAATGCGAAATGCAGGGGACCCTGACGAACCACCCAGACTCCAAACTTGCGGCCCGGTCCATTTCGGAAATATTGAAAACGAGCAACGTCAGTTAGGGTTGGACGGGAGGGAAAATTTTTGACTCCATCCCTTTCGAGAGCTTCCATAAATTTTGGGTGGGATGCGATCACTTTTCCGAAGAATGTTGTGGTTTGCTGCCATTCGCGTTCTCTCGTGATGTAACTGTAGTCGCCTCTACCGAAAGCAAAAACGGAGAGGAGGTGTGTCTGGCTGTTGAAATCATTTTTGAGCCACGACCAAGCTGCAAAGTAGGCCGCAGCCAACTGAGCGAGAGGAGCGGGCCGGAATTCCGGGTGTTGGCCAAGAAAAGCAGCAATTTCCAGAGTGTCCATATAGCTGATGGCGCCGAGACTTCGCCCCCAGGAGTAGCCGTAGCCATCCTCGGACAACAAATCCCACCAGAGTTTCATCTGCTCTACTAGCGAAGGCGCAACGGCCTTCATGATGTCCTTACGGCCTGCAAGTTCTGCAGCATCGTAGATTGCTCTGGCGTACTCATTGGAGTAGCGATCGTAGCGGCCGGTGGGCAACGCATCGTCGGCGAAGAGGGCGCCGTCGCTGAATTGTTTGGCGGCCCGATTGAGCAGATCATCCAAGGCGCTGCGATCTGTGTTGAGGCCGAGTTGGTAATCGATCGCCGCGATCCGCGCGGCCACGCCAAAGTAATTTTCAGGAAGATTGATGAGCTTATGAGCTTTCTCATCGTAAAAACGCGAAGGGTCGAGCAGTTTCCGGTATTCCTCGCGCTGTTCGGTGGTCATCCCCTGCCACAACGCGTTGTGATTTAAGTCCGCTCCAAAACTCTGCAAGGCCATTGCGGCGTAGAGTTGCGCCCAGGTTTTTCCTCCGTGGCTCAGTTCGATTTGAGCCATTTTTCCGATCATCTCGGGAACATCATGACCGGCAATTCTCCTGGTCTCAAAACATTCGGAATAAGCGCCCAGAGTGCGCATGAAGGATCCCCATGAAAATTCACCAGTCGTCAGCGCTCCAAGCACACGATCTGGAGGGGGATCAACGCTCTTGATGTCTACAACATGTGCCGTCACTTCGGTTCTCAAAAAAGTTCGAACCTGCTGATTGAACTCAGCAGCGTCGATTTGCGATGCTGCAGTCTGGGTCTTCACGACCGAGCTGCAACTTGGACTCAACAATCCGCAGAAAATCAAAACAACAGGAGGTGCGATATGGAATTTGGTTTTTTGCAACGTGGAAGAAAACGCGGCTCGGAGCGCCAGTGGAGGCAAGCTTGCGTAGGTCATGGTTTTACGGAATTAGTGGAACGCTCTTCGCGTTTGTGCTGCTCGAGCCATAATAGATCTTCGAGCAAGTAGTACTGCCCGTAGATCAACATCGCGTCACTGGGGCGAACGCCACAGCCGTGGCGCAGCACTCCCGGCGGAGTCTGATCATTGTCTCCGACAGGAGACAGATACCGGTCGATCAACGATTGAACGATGCGTTCCCCCTCTTCTCGATAGCTCCTTGCACGTGCGCTATCGGTGGTAATCAGCGAAAGACGGAATAACCCTCCGGCGATGATTGCGGCGGCCGAAGAATCGCGGTTTCGAAAATGAACGCCTTCGTCGTCGAAGTCGTACCACGGGACGGCGTCGCTCGGGAGGTTCTTGATAGCGTACTCTGCGATTCGCTGGGCGGTGAACAAAAACAATGGTTCATGAGTTTCCGAATACGCAGTCGAGAAGCCATACAACGCCCAAGCAAGTCCTCGTGACCATGTAGTGTCCGCGCCAAAGCCTTGATGGGTGTGAGCGAAAACCCACTGGCCCGGCGCGACAGTGTTCACAAGCGGGAGTTCAGCCTCGTTGCCCCCGCCACGCAAGATGAAGCTTTGCCTGCTATCGCCAGGGTTGTAATGCACGGACTGAATGACGGATCCGTCGGGACGCACATACCACTGCGCGGTACGGAGGGCGTGCTTTCTGGCGATCTCCATCCACCGCTTGTCTCTCGTTTTTTCGGTGGCCCACCAGAGCAACTGCAGATTCATCATGGTGTCGACGATGGTGTCATCTCCGTTCACGCCCCACGATGCGATCAACTGTGTTTGCGGATTGAAGAGTTGTTCCAACCGCTCTGCGCCGCGCAAAGCGCTAGCGCGAAGCGCGTCATCGTGAGTCGAGTCGAATCCCATCGCGGAGGAGTAGTAATACAAAAATCCCGCGTCATGATTTTGCAGTGATTCTTGATTGATGAACTTCGAGCCCCACAGTTCCGCCCATCGCCGATACTTTTCATCGTGGGTTGTGGAATATAGTTGCCAAAGCTCTCCGGTCCAAAAACTTCCCGTCCAGTAATATCCGGTCTGCTTTTGCCATTCGCCGGTCACATTGTTCGCTTCGGTGAAGTATCCCTGCCCGGAATGCGAAGTAATGGGTTCAGAGGTCGCTTGCAGAACCAGTTCCCATTCCAGAGCGGTACGGTCGACAGCTTGACGCAAGAGTGCAAGTGCTTGCTCGGCAGTTTTTGTTTTATGAGGAACCAACGTATCTGAGGGCGCCTGTTGGCTATTAGCCGACTCCGATAAGATGTGAATGTTTGCAGGCTGCGTCATGCGCTCGGCCTGTTCCTGCACCGTGTTCAGGAATTCTTCGCGGCTTCTGATGGCATCGGAAGGAAGAATCAGAGATTGATGCTGCCCCTTCCCTTTCTGATTCGCGTATACGACTCGGCGATTGGATCCTTCCTGATCCCAAGCTGCAATGGTGTACCAGGATTGAGCGCCATTGTTTAGTTTGAAATCGACAAAATGGTTCTTGCTGTCGTCCTTGAAGACGGCGTGTGGAGCTAGCGTGACGATCGCGAGGCCCAACTGCTGTCCTGCAACGGCTTCGGTGGCCGTAGGCCCCGGGGCGACGACCTGCTCTCCCCAAGTCGCGAGCCACGCCGCGGGTGAATCCTTTCCGCTGGTCGCGGGCTCAATACCAAGCTTGGCCGGCAGTCCGGTGACGAACTCGACGTCATCCGCGGAGTTCGCAAAAATCGTGTGAGTAAAACCTCGTTCACCCGCCCACATCGTGATACGCGAGCGAAGATCGATGATTTTCCCGCCGGCGTTCCAGCCGTTGTATTCCAACTCCACAACCGTCCGCACCGGCCCACTCGCGACAATCCGCCACTTTCGCTCTTTAACTTCCGCGACTTTGATGGTCTTGCCATCCACCATGGCGGCCACGGCCCCAATTCCGATCGCGTCGCCTACCTTATAAATGTCGCGACCTTCCGGGGACTCGTCGTGATAGGTGTAGTTCGGAGAAGCGTACATCCCAAGTTGTAAAGTGGGCCGCCGCTTGCCGTAGAGATCAATGGCATTCCGGGGATCGAAATACACGCGGAACGCCACGCGCTCTGACTCCCATCCGAGGCCTTCGATTTTCCGGCTGAACAGCGCGGCCGTTCGTTGCTCATAATCGCCGCGTAAGCGCCAGATGCGACCCTGATCGCCGTAGGACACCGTCACGATGCGGGTCTGATGTGGCCCAAGATCGACTTGAAAGGCGAGTTCGTCCGCCTTGCCGTCTCCGTCCAAATCATCGGCCTGCGAGGGAAGCTCTTCCGTCTGCATTACGGACGCATCTTGTTCCAGTGTCCTTGCGTCACTCGCAGTGACTATCATGGCGCCGGGTGTGAAGTCAGGCGCAACTTTGCGGATCTCCACGACGGGAATGACGATGTCCGCGGCCTTTCGCTCATGGTCGCTGGGGTTGGAAACGGCAATTTTGATATTTTTTATCTGCGGCGCTCCCTGGGCTGAAGTCATGCAGAAAGCCGGGAAGATCCACAACATTGCCAGGAATCTCTTACGCATAAGATTTCGATTTTCTCCAATAGAGGCGAAGCGCCCGAAAGAAATTTAGCTCACGAAATGTAGTCTTCCCGGCACGGCGTAAAGACATCGATTACCAGGGACTCCTCCAATGCGGAAGCCCCATGTTGCACTCCTCCGCGCACAACGAAAGTGTCGCCTGTGCGCAATTCAAAGGTTTTGCCGAGACAATTCACTTTCAGATATCCACGCACAATGTAGACAACCTGATCGTGCGGATGGCTGTGCATCGTTCCAACCCAGCCTTTCACCATGTGGTGCTCGGCGAGAAAAAGCTTGTCGTTGTAGGCGAGCACGCGACGTGTGAGGCCTGATTCCGGGTGGGATTCTTTGGCCTGGTCGCTGAGTGTCACTACCAGATCGGGATAAGTTTTGCTTTGCCTTTCCATTTGGTGGCTCCTGCTCAATGCGCCTCAGCGGTGCGCTCGGATTTGGCTGCCATGGTCGTTCTCGCCTCCTTCACAAGCTCGGCGTACCGCATCGCCAAATTGCTAATCAATTCCGGTTTGCGCTCTTGAAACGCATGTTTCAAAACTAATTCGCCTCCTACGCCCAGCGCAGCCGCACCGGCGCGAATGTAATCCGCCGCGGTTTCCAGATTCACGCCTCCGGTGGGAACCAACGGAACATTGGGCAGAGGACCTTTAAGCGCCTTGATATAGCTCGGACCTCCCAAATTGCTGCAGGGGAAAATTTTGACGAAGTCGACGCCTGCATCCCAAGCGGTCATGACTTCGGTGGGAGTGAGCGCTCCCGCCATGATGAGCATGTCCAGATTGTGAGCGGCGGCAACTGTTTTCTGTGAAAAGCCAGGTGTCACGAGAAATTGAGCACCGACATCAAAACATTGCAGCGCGAGATCCTGATTCACCACTGTGCCTGCTCCCACCAAAAGTCTTGGCATCGTCTTCACCAATTCGGAAATGACCTCCAGCGCTTGCGGAATAGTCATGGTGATCTCGACGATGGGAATCCCGCCTTGCCATACTGCCTCGGCCGCAAATCTCGCTTCTTGCGGAGAAGCGGTGCGGATGACCGGCACGATTCCGATTTTTTCGATGAGAGTGCGTACTTCTTGTTTCTTCATCAAACGACACGCCACCTTTTCGCGGGGCTCAGCGGACGATTCTGGCTCCCGCGCCTTTCATTACGTGAAGAACTTCGTCGAGGGTCGCCATGGTGGTATCGCCCGGCGTAGTCATCGCTAACGCTCCATGAGCGGCACCGCATTCGACGGCCCACTGCGCATCCTTACCCGCGAGGAATCCATAAATCAGGCCGGAGGCGAAGGAATCACCGCCGCCAACACGATCGAAAATCTCAAGGTCCTCGCGATTCGTGGCCTGATAGAAATTGCCATCGTGATAACAAACGGCTCCCCAATCATTGCGCGTTGCGGTGGTCGCTTTGCGGAGCGTGGTAGCCACGACCTTGAAGGGAAAATCGTGCAGCACTTTTTGAATCATTTGTTTGAAAGCTTCAGGGTCCAGGGCGGACAGATGTTCATCCGTTCCGGGCACTTCGTAACCAAGCGCAGCCGAAAAATCTTCTTCATTGCCAAGCATCACATCCACAAAGGGAGCAATCCGCCGGTTAACCTCTTGAGCGCGCTTTTTTCCACCGACCGATCGCCACAACGAATCGCGATAGTTGAGATCGTAAGAGGTGACCACGCCATATTTTCGCGCGCATTGCAGGGCTTCGATGGCGACCTCCGAAGTTGTTTCAGACAGCGCTGAGAAGATCCCGCCGGTGTGAAACCAGCGCGCGCCGTTTTTGCCGAAGATCGCCTCCCAATCGATTTGACCGGGTTTGAGTGTGGACACCGCGGTGTGGCCGCGATCCGAGCATCCGAGCGCCGCTCGCAGCCCGAAGCCGCGCTCGGTGAAGTTCAGCCCGTTGCGGACAGTTCGGCCAACTCCGTCGTAGTCCACCCATCGGATCAAGGAGGAATCGACGCCGCCCTGGTAAATCAAGTCCTGGAGCAGCAAGCCAACAGGATTCTTGGCAAACGCAGTGACAATCGAAGTTTCGCGTCCGAAACATCGTTTCAAACCGCGCGCAACGTTGTACTCGCCACCGCCTTCGCTAACCGCGAAATGCCGCGTGGTCCAAATGCGATAGTCGCCGGGATCAAAGCGCAACATCACTTCTCCCAGGCTTACAAAGTCCCAACGACACGCGTCCTTTTGCTTGATGGATAAAGCCATTTCGCCTCTCAACGAGCTAGCCAGCCGCCGTCCACAGCCAGCACGTGTCCGTGCACATAGTCGCTCGCCGCTGAACACAGGTATAAGGCTGCACCCGTGATATCTTTGGGCTCTCCCCATCGGCCCGCGGGGATCCGTTCCAGAAGTTCACGGCTACGAGCAGCATCAGATCGCAACGCCGTAGTATTGTCCGTCGCCATGTATCCCGGGGCTATGGCATTTACGTTGATCCCATGTGACGCCCATTCGTTTGCGAGGGCCTTCGTTAACTGTGCAACTCCGCCTTTTGCAGCGGCATAAGCAGGGACAAAAACTCCCCCTTGGAAGGAGAGCAACGAAGCAATGTTCACGATCTTGCCGCCAAACCCTCTCTTGAGCATGTGCCGTCCGACAAGTTGCGAGAGGCGAAAAGCCGCGGTCAAATGAACGGCAATCAGTTCGTCCCAGAATTCCATGGGATATTCCGCCGCGGGAGCTCTGCGGATGGTGCCGGCATTATTCACCAGGATGTCGATTGAGCCAAACTCTGCGATGGTCTTTTCGAAAAGCGCGGTGCACGAATTAGGGTCCGCCAAGTCTGCAGGGAAGTAAAAAGTCTTACGGCCGGCTGCGGAAATCGCATCGCAGGTAGTTCCAGGATTCGGATCGCGGCCGTGGCACCCCACATTTGCGCCAGCTTCGGCCAGTGCGACAGCGATGGCGGCCCCCAAGCCTCTGCGCGAACCGGTGACCAGAGCGTTCTTGCCGTTCAATTGAAAGGTTTCCAGAAACATAGATTCAGAGTTGTCCAATTCGCGCAGGTATGAGTTTCGGACTCAACAGCTGAATCAACAGCAATGCAATAAGGTAAGCCGATGCCGCCATGAAAAATGGAATCATGTAGCTGCCGGTCCATTGCAAAAGGTGCCCCACAATTTCGGCAATCAACATTCCGCCCACGGCTCCCGCCATACCTCCAATTCCTACCACCGATGCTACGGCGCGTGAAGGAAACAGGTCGGAAGTCAGCGTATAAAGGTTTGCAGAAAAACCTTGATGCCCCGCGGCCGCGAGTCCAATCAATAATGTGGCTGGCCACAGCCCGGACACGCGAAATATCGCCGCAACCGGAACGACACACAAAGCGCTGACCAACATAGCCCATTTTCGCGACGCGTTAATTGAAAAATGCTGCCGGATGAGGCTGGATGATAGCCATCCGCCTGCAATACTTCCCAGGTCGGAAATCACATAGATGACCACGATGGGCAACCCGATTTGCGTCAGATGCAAACCGTGCTGTCGTTGCAGATAGTCGGGAATCCAGAAGAGATAAAACCACCAGATGGGGTCAATCATGAATTTTCCCGCGGCGAACGCCCACGTTTGTTTGTGAGGCAAAAGCTGCCCCCATCTTATTTTGCTGGTCTGCTCCACGGGATCACTTTGTATATACTTTCGTTCATCGCTAGAGCAGTACGAATGTTCTTCGGGTTTTCGGTATAGCCACAACCACACAACAAGCCAGGCAAATCCCAGAGCGCCGGTCAGCAGAAATGCCCAGCGCCATCCAAGGTGTACGGCGATCCACGGCACGATGAGTGGTGTAACGATGGCGCCAATGCTGGTTCCGGCGTTGAAGATTCCGGTTGCGAGGGCCCGCTCTTTTTTTGGGAACCATTCCGCCACGCACTTAATGCTTGCCGGAAATACTCCGGCTTCCCCGAAACCCAAGGCGAACCGAGCTGCTGCAAAACTGGCAAGCGAGAACGCGAACGCGTGCCCCATGGATGCCAGGCTCCAGAAAACCATGGCCGCCGCGTAACCAATTCGCGTACCCAGACGATCAATCAGGCGGCCAATAAAAATCATGCCCAGCGCATAAGCGGCCTGAAAGGCGAAGACCAGATTCCCATAGTCGATTTCATTCCAGCCAAACTCATGCTGCAGAGGACCCTTGAGGACGCCGAGGACCTGCCGGTCCATATAGTTTTTAGTTACGCCGAAAAATAATAGTCCGCAGATGACCCACCGAAAGCGACCCTTGAAGACCCTCGCCCACGGTGATTCCGTCGAAGATGCCGAAGCCTCCCCGGATCTTTCCCCGGTTTCAACCATTGCGTTCTGATCGGCCATTGGCTTCACGTGGCTTTGCCAAGTCGTTTACTTGCGGGCGGCGTCCAGTCCGGAACTGGATTGTTGAAATCCCGGCTGAACATTAACCACTCCAAATTTCCGGTCTTCAACTTCCCGGTGCGCGGCCATGGCCCAGAGAAAAGCGATCCTGTGGCCTGGCACGGAAACATTAGGATGGTAGCCACTGGGCATCAACACCGCATCGCCGTCGCGCACCGCGGTCACCAATTCCGGATATTGCGTGTCGTTATATACCAATTGAAGGCCATAGGCCGGCTCCGGCATATCAAAGTACACGTACATCTCTTCCAGCATTTTGGTGTGCTCATGCGGCGGCCAGCTGGTCCAGTTACCTGGATCCGAAAAGGTGAAGCCGGCGAGCAGACGGCCCGCTTCCACATTGTCGGCAATCAGTATGTTCAACTCGCGTTTGGACCCGGGGCTTCCGGTGACAAATTTCATGTTGGAATTGCTCGAGACGTCCGCGTAACGAACGACTTGCAAAGGGTAAGTCCCTTTGACGCCGGCCGCGAACTCCGCGAAATCCACGGAACTTTTCGTCGACACGGCAATCTCTGAATCACGTGGGATGTAGATCGCGTCGAATTGTTCCAATTCGAATTCGCCACCAACCGTCTTTACCAGACCATTTCCTGAAAGGCAAATCAAAGCGGTTTCGTGATCGCCATTGGAAAAGGAAACCAGAGGTTTGGCGGAATTCAAAATAATGCGGCCATAGGATAGATGGCGCATAGTGCTGTTTTCTGGAGTGACCGCAATGTGACGTCCGGTCTGAGCGTTCGTTTTTCGAAACACCATTTTGTCGAGGGCAGCTGCGGGTTGCGTACTCATAAACAACTCCTTCTTGGTTAGACCTAATTCGTAAATTTCCACGAGAGAAGACAACTCAATCTACTGACTTGCTCAGCTAAAGCCCGAAACTCACGCCCGCTGCGTTTTAAAATGTGAAGCGCAATCCAAGCTGTAATTGGCGCATCGCGCTAGCCGAGGTGATTTGCCCAAAAGTAGAGGAACCAACCGTCGCGCCATTCCCTGATGGCGGATTCAGACTGACGATGTTGAACACATTATAGGCGTCTGCTCGCAACTGGAGGCCCATGCCCTCGCGTAAACGAGACAATCGGAAATCGCGGGAGATGGCCAGGTCCGCGTCCTTGAAAGTCGGGCCGCGCAGCATGTTTCGACTCGAGTTTCCATCGACAGCGATACCATTGACCAGCGTGGACGGATTTTGCGAGAACGCCGCTATATTAAACCACTCTGCAGC
Source organism: uncultured Acidobacteriota bacterium (assembly GCA_963705755.1). GTDB lineage: Bacteria > Acidobacteriota > Terriglobia > Acidiferrales > UBA7541 > Acidiferrum. The sequence goes on from CAVPKZ010000084.1 coordinate 13,415, forward strand.
GGTTCGATTGACCGCCAGAGGGTTCTCCCCCGGAACGAGCTGGGCTCGTTCCACTGCGCTACCCGTCAAGTTCGCATCTTTACCGTTCAAAATGGTGAAAGGCAAGCCGCTGTGGACACTAATAATGGAAGAAACAGCCCAGCCGTTCAGTAGACCCCGCCCCAAGAAATTCTGTCCATGGTAGTAATTTAGTTGCCACACTACGGACGCCGCGAACTGATGGCGGATATCGAAATCCGCCGGCCCGTGCTCTAGGCGCAGATTCGTTGGGTCTTCCGCACCACCCTGGGTAGTATTGTTGTCCAACTGGACGCTATCAAACGTATGGCTGAAAGTATAAAAACCATAAAGCATTACTCCACGCGTCATTCGCATTTGAACCGTCGTCTGCAAACCGTGGTACGAAGCGGTTTGATTGGATTGTGTGAGGAGGACCGTGCCAAACGGGCTTCCGGGTGTAGCGCAGGTAGCGACGCCAGGATTGTCGATGGGTCGGCGTCCGGTGATATTACCCGAGGCGCTGGTCGCGCAGGCCGGTGCCAAAGCGCCGGTGGCAGGAGAATTGATGTCCTGAGAGAAGGGTAAGTCGTGACTCAAAGTCCCGACGTAAGCCACAGACACGCTGAGATTCGATGTGACTTGGCGCTGAACGGACAAATTCAGCTGATAACTGTACGGCCATTGGAAATTCTTCGCGAAACCAAAGAATGGGCCGCCAGGAGTGATGAACTGTGGCGGAACGAAGGGAAATGGATCAATACCAGAAATGCCGGTGCCCGCGCCGCTCGAACAAATTACGGTGGGGCCAAGAGGAGCGCCCGAGGCATTTTTTGCCACCAGCTTGTTGTAGGGACAGGCAAGCGTCGCGCCCATCGGCACTGCAGTCAATCCGGAACCCGTCACTTGCTGATTGAGGTTGGTAAACGAATAGCGTACTGCTGAGGGTTCGAAGTTGGTCACCGTGTTCCATTCATTGCCCGAAACGCTTCCGTAAAACACCCCTGCGCCAGCTCGGACCGATGTCTTACCGTCGCCAGACGGATCCCACGCTAATCCTATTCTGGGTGAAACATGGTGCCAGCGGACCGGTACGATGCCGCGCGTGACGCCTGGATCGCCAGTAAACAGGGCTCCGGTCGGCGCATTGGGGATCACGGTTGACTGCTCGCCTACCTGAAAGCTCGTTCCACGATTAAGGGGATCAGTAGGCGGAGTTTGAATGTCCCAACGCAAACCGAGATTGAGCGTCAGACGCGGGAAAATTCGGAAATTGTCCTGCGCAAATAATCCTGTGCTCCAGCTGTTGGTATATCCCAGTCACCGGGGCATCCTGTGAGAGCGCTGTCGGCAGACCCATT
>CAVPKZ010000085.1:0-66869 GCA_963705755.1 uncultured Acidobacteriota bacterium
ATCTGTTAAAACTGCAGGCCAATCAGCTGAGCCTCATGGACGTGGTTCGCGCCGTGAACAACAGCAATTTGATTCTGCCCGCCGGCGATGTGCGCATTGGCAATCTGGATTACAACCTCTACACCAATAGCCAGTTGCCCTCCACGAAAGAAATCAACGCCGTCCCGCTAAAAACTTTATCCGGGGCCTCGGTGATGGTCGCGGACGTCGGCTCCGCGCAGGACGCCCAGCAAATTCAAACCAATGTGGTGCGCATCGATGGGCAAAAATCCGTTTATTTGCCGGTCCTGAAGCAAGGCGGAGACACCAATACCATCGCAGTGGTCAACGGGATCAAGGGAGCGGTCAAGACTTTGACGGATATTCCGAAAACTCTGAAAACCGCGGTCGTCTTCGATCAATCGCTCTTCGTAAAAAAAGCCATCGACAACCTGCTGGATGAAGGCGGAATCGGTATCGTGCTCACCGCTTTGATGATCCTCTTATTTCTCGGAAGCATACGCGCGACCATCGCGGTCATGTTGTCGATTCCCCTATCTGCCCTGGCAGCCTTCATGGCCATCTCCGCCGGTGGTGGCACGGTCAACACCATGGTGCTCGGCGGCTTGGCGCTGGCCTTCTCGCGCTTGATCGATAACTCCGTAGTGGTCCTCGAAAACATTTTTCGGCATTTAGAAATGGGAGAAGATCCCGCGACTGCGGCGGAACTGGGCGGAAAGGAAGTCGCCATGCCAGTGCTGGCGGCCACCTTCACCACCATGATCGTCTTTTTCCCGGTTACTTTCTTGAGCGGCGTCAGTCAATTCCTCTTCACTGCTTTAGCGGCTGCCGTAGTGCTGTCGCTCGCCGCCTCTTACATCGTGGCGATGACCGTCGTGCCGCTAGATTGCGCAAAGCTGATGCAGCGTCATGAAGCGGACGAAGAAATTCACGGCGATAAAGTTTCCACGTTCGGACGCATCGTGGAGAAATTCAATTTTTATTTCGAGCGGATGCTCGGCCAATATGACCGCACGCTGGCATTGTCCCTGGCTCGTCCGGTAGCTACCGTGGCCGGGCTGATGGGCGTCTTCCTCTTTAGCTGGCTCTTTATCCGCTGCTGGGTGTGTCCTTCTTCCCACGCACCGATCCGGACATTTGTCATTAATTTGAAAGCGCCTCCCGGACTGCGCATTGAATTAACAGAAAAATATGTAGCCAGAATTGAGGACGAGATTCGCACCATCGTTCCGCGTGATGAACTGGGAATGATCATTTCGAATATCGGCATCACGCCGGACTTCTCTGCCATGTACACCAGCAATTCCGGCCAAAATACCGCTTTCGTTCAGGTCAGCCTCAAAGAAAACCACAAGGTTGGCAGTTACGAGTACATGGACCGCGTGCGCAAGCGTCTGGCTCAAGATATCCCGGAAGTCTCGACCGATTTTCAGTCCGGTGGTTTGGTTGATGCTGTGCTCAACTTTGGCTTGCCTGCCCCAGTGGACGTGCAAGTCAGCGGCTCAGACCTGGAGAAGACGGACCAGACCGCTTTGGCGCTGGCTGCCAAGATCCGCGGAATCAAGGGCGTGAACGACCTGCTGATTCCGCAGGATCTCGATTACCCCGCCATGCGTTTAGACGTGGACCGTGAACGCGCCAGCATGTTGGGCCTTGACCAGAAAGAAGTCGTGGATAACGTGATCACCGCCTTGAACTCCAACGGCATGATCGCTCCCAGCTACTGGGTGGACCCGCGAAGCGGAAATGATTACCTGCTGACCGTGCAATACCGAGAAAACCAAATCAAATCTCTCAACGATCTGAAACAGATTCCGCTGCGGTCTCCAAATGGAAAAAATTCAACGCCCCTGGATTCCGTTGTAAAGCTGACCCCCATCGAGTCTCCCACGGAAGTCGATCACTATCAGCTTCGCCGCGTAATTGATTTGTACGTCGCGCCAGCGACGGAAAATCTCGGTGGAGTGACCAAGGGAATTCAGAAAGTTTTGCAAGACGCGCACTTGCCTGAGGGTGTGCATGTCGATCTGCGCGGATCCGTTCAGGGCATGAATCAATCGTTTACCAGCTTCGGATTTGGATTGATTCTTTCGGTGGTCCTGGTCTTCCTGGTTCTGGTGGCCCAATTTCAATCCTTCGTTGATCCGTTTGTGATTTTGCTGGCGATTCCTCCCGGTATTACCGGCGTCATTGTTCTTTTGTTGGCGACCGGCACGACGCTCAACGTGATGTCCCTGATGGGGGTGGTCATGATGGTGGGCATCGTCGTTTCCAACAGTATTTTGATCGTGGAATTCACGCGCACTTTGCGAGAAGAAGGGAAGTCGCTCCGCGAAGCCGTGGCCATCGCATGTCGCGTGCGCTTGCGGCCCATCCTGATGACTTCGCTCGCTACCATTCTTGGATTGATTCCCATGGCGTTGAAGCTGGGTACCGGCTCCGAAGCGTATGCGCCTCTTGCTCGCGCCATCATCGGCGGGCTACTCGTTTCCGTGGTCGTAACTGTTTACCTGGTTCCCGCCGGGTACATTCTGGCGCACCGCAATGACAAACAAATTCCCGAAGAGAGCATCGCGTGAGAAGCCGATTCCACCTCCCAGTCGCCATTGCAATTCTTGGCTGCGTCGGCGCTCGAGGACAGACGCAGACACCCCTGACGCCGCCACCCCAATCGAATCCCACACCACTACCACCGCCACCGCAACAAAACGGCTCCCTGCGGTCGCAAGCCGCCAATTCGCTGGCGGCCCACGCCACCGGTCCGACCTTGACGCTGAAGGAAGCCGAGGACCTTGCACTGAAAAGGAATCCGCAAATCACCATAGGGAAACTGCAGGCGCTGGTATCTCAACAAAATGTGCGGGAGTCGCGTTCAGCTCTGCTGCCCAACGCTTTTCTCAGTGTCACTGCCGCGGACGCGCATGCAGGTAGTCGCATCACCGCTGGCGCATTAAACAATCCCATCATTTTCCCGCGCGCCGCTACGGGCGTTACGGTCAGCCAGTTGATCACTGACTTCGGACGCACCAACAACCTGCTTGCAAGCTCGGAATATCAAGCCAAGGCCGAGGACATGTTGGCTCAAGCCACCACAGCTCAAATCGTGCTCGCGGTCGACCAGGCGTTTTTTAACGCTCTGGAAACCAAAGCGCTGGTGTCCGTGGCGCAGGAAACCGTCAGCACTCGCCAAACTTTTGTCGACAAGATTCAAGCCCTGACCAATGCGAAACTAAAGTCCGATATCGATTTGAGCTTCGCCAATGTGGATCTGGCGCGTGGCCGTCTGCTCTTGCTGGAGGCCATCAACAATTACGAGGCGTCACTCAATTCTCTATCTGCCATTCTTGGTTACCAGGACCAGCAAAATTTTCAACCAGTGGAGGAAATCAAGGAAACCGCTCCGCCAGCGCCGGATGTAAACCCGTTAGTCATGCAAGCTTTGCAACAGCGTCCTGAAGTGCAAGCGTTGACCGATCAACTGGCCTCAGCCGAAAAGTTTGCAACCGCCGAGCATGATTTAAAGAAGCCCACCATCAGCGCGCTCGCTGCCGCCGGAATCACCCCGGTACGCAGCGGCCAGCCGTTAACCAACTGGTATGGAGCCGCGGGCGTGAATATTAATCTTCCGTTATTCACCGGTTTCCTGTTTGACGCGCGCGCCAAAGCGGCGGACTTACAAACAGAAGCAAATCGCCAGCGGCTCTCCGACCTGAGGAATAACATCGCTCGCGACGTTCGTAACGCTTGGCAGGACACCAATCGAGCCTACGAACGGCTTTCTGTGACCCAGCAACTCCGCGAGCAGGCCAACCTCGCCTTTGACCTCGCGCAATCTCGCTACAATTTGGGACTCAGCTCCATCGTGGAATTCAGTCAAGCCGCTTTGCAAAAGACCGAAGCGGACATCGAGGGCACCGACGCCCAGTACCAATATCGCTTGACCCAAATTGTCCTCGCCTTTACCATGGCATCACCGAAGTAATCTTTCCCGTGGTGCAGAAGGCTAGAGGACCGTCACTTGGACGCTACGAAAATGGATTCTTGGCTCCTTCAAGCATTCCTGGTTCTCATGTATCAGCAGTCCCCCTTCCGTTTGTCCGCCTGCTGTTGAAGCATCTGCAATTTTCGTAACTCCCTCTTCAATTGCGATTTATATCGCAGTGTTTCCGCTGTGTTACAGGATATTCACATCGGATTCACGCAACTGTAAGACGGAGCCTTTACCGTTCTGGGCCACGCGACAGATTACTCCGGTACATCTTGAATTTAGATCTAAAGAGAGAGGCAATGAAAAAACTGGCAGCACTAACACTATCCCTATTCCTCACTTCAGGAATAGCATTCGCTGATTCACCGAAAGACGCCGACTCGACCCCGGCCAAGAACGCACCATCGGAGAAAGCCAAGGAAGCCAATAAATCCGATAAGTCGGATTCGGCCATTGCTGCTGAGATTGAAGAGTTGCGCCAAACTCTGCAATCGCAACAGGAACAATTGCAATTGCTGAAAGAAGAGCTCGCCAAGCGCGATCGCCAGATCGATGAAGCTCGCGAGGCAGCTGCGGCGGCAAATTCGCGTGCCAGCGAAGCCAGCGTAAAGGCTAGCGAGGCTGTCGCGACTAGCAATGCGGCCCGCTCCACCTCTGCAGCGATCAGCAGCAATACGGTCGCGAGCTCTGCAGGTGAACCGGTTGTGGCCCAGCAGGCCCATGATCCTAAAGACCCCAAGTCTAAGCCGACAGAAGATGGACCGGCTTCCATTAGATATAAAGGTGTCTCGATCACACCAGGGGGATTCATCGCGGCTGAGACCATTTACCGCACACGCGCGAACAGCGCCGACATCAACACGCCTTTTAACAGCATCCCGTTCGGTGGCAACTCTCTGAGCAAGGTTTCAGAATTCAACTTTACCGCGAGACAGAGCCGCGCAACCGTGCTGGCGGAGAGCACCGTGGGCAGCACTAAGCTCACTGGTTACTTTGAATCTGACTTTCTCGGTGCAGGCACTACCTCCAACAACCGCGAAAGCAACAGCTACGTATTTCGCCAGAGGCAACTCTTCGCGCAGGTAGCGCTCGAAAGTGGCTTGTCCATAACAGCTGGGCAAATGTGGAGTCTCGCAACGGAAAACAAGAAGGGCATCCAGAACCGTCAAGAAAACTTGCCGGCGCAAATCGATCCGCAATACGTCGTCGGCTTCACTTGGCAGCGTGCTTATGGTTTCCGCGTAGTGCAGAGCATGTTCGACAACCGCTTCGCCATCGGAATCGCAGTGGAAGGACCCCAGGCTACTCTCGGCGGCCGTGGCTTCAGCACCTACACCAATGCCGCCGGTGCGACGTCGCAAGACTTCTTTCTCAACGCCCCCGGAAACGGCGGCGGTCTTTATAACGCATTCGACGCCACAGGATATACCGTAAATAAAGCGCCCGATCTCATTGCCAAACTCACTTTCGATCCAGGCTTTGGCCACTACGAGATCTTCGGAATCGAAAGCACTTTCCGTAACCGCGTCTATCCTTGCGCGGTTGTTAGCCCCCCAGCCAGCACAAAGACCACCATCGTGACCGGTACGCCGATAACTTGCGGAGACGCGCCAACAGCCACTACCCCGTCGGCAGCAGGCTCGTTTAATGATTCGCGGATTGGAGGCGGTGTTGGGGCTAGCGCTACCATTCCTTTGCTTCCAAAGAAGCTGGACGTCGGTTTAAAGGTCGTAGCAGGCGACGGAATCGGCCGCTTCGGATCCGCCCAACTACCTGACGTGACCGCAAGACCCTCCGGCACCCTGGCGCCTATCCGTACCGCGCACGGGCTCGCGAGACTCGAATTCCATCCTAATTCGAAAATCGATTTGTACGCTTACGTAGGCGATGAGTATGCAACCCGCGCGGCTTACAAGGGCTACTCGTCCGTAAAGCTGACGACCAACACCTTCACGGGACCAGCCTTCGGAGCCCCGGTTACTACCACCACCACCGTAGCTGTTTCCTCAACCGGAATTGGAGGTTATGGCTCGCCATTTGCCAACAACACCGGTTGCAGCACGGAAGTGCCTCCCACCAGCTCGTTCATCCCAGGTACCGGCGGAACCTGCGCTGGAGATACCCGCAATATTATCGAGGGTACTATCGGCTTCTGGCACCGGATCTATCAGGGTCCGAGAGGCCGCATTCAGTGGGGTCTGCAGTATGCATACTTCACCAAGACCGCTTGGTCCGGTAACAATAACGTTACCGGGGGACTCGCAATCGCGCCGAAGGCCGTGGACAACATGATCTGGACTTCGTTCCGCTATTACCTGCCATAGCATCGGCAGGGCGTCTCCTTTAACGAGGGGTCGCGGAAGGGCCGCTCCCCCTGGGCTGCCCTTCCTTTTTTTTTATTTGCATGCGGCTTGAGAGTCTGCCAACGACGCAAATAGACGACCAGCTAGAAACGGTAATTCACTTCTGTGAATCCCAGCAAGCCGTTGCTGTTTCCGGGATAAATTTTTTCGATCACCGCGCGGCCCTGTGCGTAGCCAAAATAGAGACCCAGCGTAACGCCGTGGGTGAATTTATAGTCCGCGCCCATGTCGTACAGATTGGCGAAAGCCGTCGAGCCATTCGATGGCCGTCCGGAAAATCCAAATGTCCAGGGTTGATAGGCGCCGCCACCGGTGTACCAGAGGTCGTGACTGTTGGCTAGCCATAGATCGTGAACGTCGGTGCGCAACACCAGATTTTTGCTGGGACGCAGCATCAGCTCCGCAAAAAGATCGCGGTTATTCATTTCATTGAAGAACGGGAATCGCGCGTAAACGCGTGGCGTCGGTAGCACCGCAAAGAATGTCCCGTGCGTATCGTCAGCCGGGTTGCCATCTCCGCTGGAGTAGAAATAACCGCCGCGGATCCACGGCCGAACCGAAGGCAAAATATGCGGCTGGAAACCAGCTTCCGCCGATCCTGCTGCGGAACGCTGCGTAAGCGCGCCCCATTTCCCGCTTTGCAACGCCCCCCAGCCAACCAGATCAACCGTTCCGGCAGGCGCAGGAAGAGCGGCGATAAAGTGGCCGCCATATGTGCCGATGTCGATCGGCTGCAGATCGAGACTGCGCACGGGCGTGGGACGATTGTCAGTCTTTAACACTCCACGATCATCATGATAAAACAGGCCGAAAGCGCGCCATTCCGCGTGCACGTCATCCTTGTCTAGCTCTCGCGTAACAGAAACATAAGCGATCGGCGTGTTCACCCAGCCCCAACCATCCACCTGGAAGACACCACGTGTCGGTATCGCTCCGACCGCGGTGAAATTCCACGGGCCACTCGCATAAACGTAGTGCGCGCCGTCGAAGCTGCGCATCACGTCCGAGAAACCAAAAGTGCCAATCAATCTTTGTGCGATGCGATCGTTCTTCACCGAAGCCAGCGTGGCATTGGCCGGCTTCACTTCACTTCCATCGGTAAATTCAAAGCGGCCAAATTGCAGACTGGCGTGGTCTCCTTTTAAACGAACGAAAGCCTGCTTCGGAAAGATAAATGCCGTGTATTGATTGTTGTTGTTGGCCGCATAATAAGCGGCTCCTAACCCCAGCTGTCCTTGCGGGGCTGGGTCCACCGCGCGATCGGGCAGCCCCAGCAACACCGGAACAGCAAACTCCACGGTCCAATCAAAGTTTTGTCGCTTTTGCGAAAGCGCAAAACGCATGAGCGTGCCAGAGTAGCTGTAAAAATTCTGCCCTTTCGCCGGAAACCAGTCCCACACTTCGTAGCGTTCGCGAATACTGCCGGAGAAGGTGACGCCTCCGATTTCCAGCGGCGGAGGGTCGGACTGTGCTCGAACATAATTGCCGCAGCTGAGAATGCATAACGTCGCCATTAGGAATTTCTTCAAGCAGGCTTCCATTTCATAATGCTGTCATCTCCCGGAAAGATTAAGCATGAATACGCGGACCCACAGATTGCACAAAGTCCTGCTCGCACTTAGTCGCGTGGGGTACGAACGAAAAACAATAGTTTTGGTAATGGAACGTTGAACCTTGCGGAGATTCTTAATTCGAATGGGTACAAGCGCAATAATTCAAAAGCACTAGGCGGTCGCGCACGACACCCCTGGCGACTTCGAGAGGAAGAAAATCAACTAGCAAAAGGGGAGATAGGGACCAGAACCAGGGGGTGCTCTGGTCCCCAGGTAGGACATGAATGGAAGATCAAACGCCGCTAGTCTTGCAGTTCAACCGCTGAATCCCGATGAAGGCCGTATGAATTTTCTGTGACACGCGACGCCGTCGTGGCCCCGCCGTCTTCTCCCGGCTCATTCGCCACCAGCAACCCACGCCCGTGCCGCACATCCAGTCCGCGAACCCAGAAAATAATGTCTTCGGATATGTTGGTGGCGTGATCGGCGATGCGCTCCAGATGCCGCGTCGCAAGCACATATTGCAAGCCCGGGCTGATCATCGTGGGTTCCTGCATCATGCGCCGCAGCAATTCCTCAAAAATGCGATCGCGATATTGATCCACGGCATCGTCGCTCTCCAGTACCTGCAAAGCCATCTCGACATTCTTGAAAATTAAAGCTCCCAGGCTTTTGCCCACCATGCTGCGCACCGCCGCGGCCATGGGTGCCAGTTCTTCTATCGCAGTGATTTTAGGCATCTCCCGCAACGAGATAACGCATTGCGCAAGATTCACGGCCAGGTCGCCGATACGCTCCAGATCGTTGGTGATTTTCAGCGCGGCGACAATCAATCGCATCTCGTCATCGTTAAAACTGCATTGCCGCAACAAGCGAATAGCGTGTTCGTCGATGACCACTTCCATTTCGTTAATGCGTGGCTCCAGCAAAAATACTTCCCCCGGCAAATCGGCTGTCCGCGAACCGTCCACGTTCACCAGCGCGTCCAAAGCGCGATTCATGGCCCCTTCCACCGTGCGAGACATCGAAACCAGGTAATTCACCAGCGTGTCGTACAGCACTACTCCGGTTATTTTTGTAACGCTCGCCATAGGCCCTCTTTCGGAGCAGATCTGCGTCAATCGTCGCGCTCGCTCCACGCCAAGTGTGCGACCAGAAATATTACGGGATGTTCACATGCGTATGAATGCTCGAATTATTTCAGCAGGTGTGTGTCGAAAACTTTACAGCCGATCGGGGCGGCCAAGAGCTCCGAATTGTAAAAAAACTACGCCGAGGGGCTACGTCCGCGGTTGCTTCTCGCCGGCGTCGAGCCGCTGGGAGCCACATGTTGCATCGCTCTATGCGCATCGAAAATTGGCACGGAAAAATGAAAATGCGAGCCTTTGCCAATTTCGCTTTCCACCCAGATACGCCCGCCATGCGCTTCGATCAAATGTTTGGCGATGGCCAGACCGAGTCCCGTTCCGCCAGCTTCGCGCGATCGCGCTGCGTCGACGCGGTAAAACCGCTCAAAAATCCTCGACTGGTCCGCCCGCGGAATACCGATGCCCGTATCGTTTACCGTGAACACCACTTCCAATTCGCTTGCTTCCACACTTAGTACGATCTCGCCGCCCGGCAGGGTGTACTGCCGCGCGTTGTCCAGCAGATTTTGCAATACCTCCGCCAACCTGCGCCGGTCGCCCGCGACACTTGGTGGATTTCCCGGAATGTTCACCGAAAGTTTCAGGCCATTTTCCAATGCGCGGTGTTGCGCCGTCGCCAGGCAGCTGTCTACAATTTGCGACACGCTAACTTCGTCAATCTCCAGTTCCAACCGGTCGGAATCCATTTGCGAAAGACGCAGGAGGTCCTCGGTCAACCGTGCTAGCCGCCGCGCATGCTCCAGAATTATTTCCAGGAAGCGCACGCGATTTTGTGCATCGTCGATGGCCCCAGCCAGCAGGGTCTCCGCAAATCCTTGTATAGCGGTGAGCGGGGTTCGAAATTCGTGCGACACGTTGGCTACAAAATCGCGCCGCACCCGTTCCAACCGGCGCAATTCAGTGATGTCATGCAGCACCACGACAGCGCCCAGAGTATCGCCCGCCCGCACCGACGCTACGGTTGCGGCAAAATATTTTTGACGCAGCGTCCCGGTAACAATTTCCGCTTCAACCCGCGATTCCCCATGCAATACATTCCGCACCGCTTCGATCAGTTCCGTCTGGCGAACTATTTCCACCAGCGCGCTACCCGATTTCGGCGGAAACCTCAGGTTAAGTATTTCTGCAAATCCCTGATTGGCGAATAGCAGCCGCTCGGAACCGTTCACGACCGCCACGCCCTCCACCATGCTTCCCAGAATTGCCGTAGAGAGATTGCGTTCTTCTGTCAGCGTGCGAATGGTTTCGTCGAGTTGCGCGGCGGTGCGATTCATCGACGCGCCTAAGTCGTCAAGCGCATCTCCGGAACTGTCAGCCGGGATGACTGTGAAGTCACCCGCAGCCACGCGTCGAGAAAAATCCTTCAGCCGCTCCACACGATCGGTGAACATACGTGAAATCTGTAAGGCCGCAACCCCCGCAATGAGCAAAATAACAAAAGAAGAAAGCCACAAGCTGCGACGGAACGATTGCAGCACCTCGTCCACGGTTTCAATCGGTAGAGCAAACCGCAGAATGATCGGCGACCCGCCTGCCATGTCGTGGCGAATCGCGTAGTACAGCAGATCGCGGTTCACGGTGACGCTGTGACGGATGGCCCGCCCGCTACCGTTTGCCATTGCCTCGCGAACTTCCGGGCGAGTGGCGTGATTCTCCATGGTTTGTGAATCGGATTGGGACTCAGCAAAAACGTGGCCATCGCTGCCTATGATGGTTACCCGCGAACCGCTGGCCGCCATTTGCGAAATCCACTCATTTAATTTGGCGACATCTTCTGGGCCCGCGGGGGGCAACGCCGGTAAGGCCGCTGCGCGGGCCTGCGCGATCCCGGCAACGGCACTAAGTTGCGAATAGGCGGTCCGCTCGTAATCGCGGCGCAAAGCGCGTTCCGCGAAGTAGTCCACCGCTAGCAAAGCGCCGATCAGCAGCGCCAGGAATGTAAGGCCGAGTTTTGCGAAAAGATTACGCCGCACGGGTTTCGAACAAGTACCCTGCTCCGCGCACGGTTTTCAAATGCATCGGATTTTCCGGGTCTGGTTCGATCTTTTCGCGCAGGCGGCGGACATAAACATCAACGCTACGAGGGGTAACGAAACGATCCGTGCCCCAGACAGCGTCAAGCAACTGATCCCGGGTGAACACGCGATTCGGGCGCGAAGCAAGATAATACAACAAACGAAACTCAAGCGTGCTGAGTGGCACTGCTTTTCCGGAATGACTCACGCGATAAGACGCCGGGTCAATGGCCAATTTACCGATCTCAATGATGCGCGGCGAATCCGTCGGCGGCTCCGCGCGCCGCAACAGCGCTTTCACTCGCGCAATTAACTCTCGCGGGCTAAACGGCTTGGTCACATAGTCGTCCGCCCCCATTTCGAGTCCCACAACGCGATCCGCCTCATCTCCACGCGCAGTGAGCATGAGAATTGGCAAACGATTCAGCGAATCATCGCGACGAATTTCTCTGCATATATCCAAACCCGAAAGCTTAGGCAGCATTAGGTCCAGCAGCAGCAAATCAGGGGGAGTTTTTTTCAGCGAATTCAACCCGCTATTTCCGTCAGAAGTCGCGCTGACCTGAAAACCTTCATTGGCCAGGTTGTAGCGCACCAGCTCAACGATGTCGCGGTCGTCCTCAATGATCAGGATGCGTTTCATGCTAATGGAGTAGGCTTTCCGACGTCTGGGCGGCAGTGTATCGTACAGCGGTGCGTTCCGATAGAGTTGTGCAGGATCTTGGTGGCTCCGAATCTCAAAGGACACGGCTCATTGTGGCAAAGCCCGTGTGACGCGGATATGACGGCCACATGAACGTCGCGTGAACGCGAGTTTTGGCGCTCTTGGTTTGGCATGGGCGCTGTTTTATGAAATTACTTTAAAGAACTAGGTAGTAAAAGCCAGCGCCAGCAGGGTTTTTTGCTCCAGCTCGTGTGCTTTCGCTGACCCCGTGGCCGGGCTCGCGCTGCTCGAGCGCTTTACCGAGCGCAACCGCAATCCTAACCCTTTGGCCAGGCTGTCCAAACGCGGCACCACATAGAAGTAGCCGCCCATATTCCGCGGCTCTTCCTGCACCCAGATAATTTCGCGCGCATTGGGATGCGCGGTAATCGCCGCCGTAATATCCAGTCGCGGCAGCGGGTAAAACTGTTCCAGAAAGAAAATCGCCGTCTCCGTATCATTGCGGCGTTTGCGTTCAGCGCGCAATTCGTGGCCAACCTTGCCGCTGGCGATCAGAATGCGCTTCGCGTCCTGCACTTCGCGATCTGGTATCAATGGCAAAAACCGTGGCTCCGCAAATTCCTGAATCTGCGAGCTGGCATCCGGATGACGCAGCATACTCTTGGGCGTGAACACGATCAGCGGCTTGCGCCACGGACGGCGCACTTGCCTTCGCAACATGTGAAAATATTGCGCGGCCGTCGACGGCTGGCAGATCTGAATATTGTCTTCGCCTGCGAGTTGCAAAAATCTTTCGATGCGTGCGCTGGAGTGCTCCGGGCCCTGCCCCTCATATCCATGCGGCAGTAGCATCACCAATCCCGAAGGAAGATCCCATTTATCTTCGCCGGCGCTTATGAATTGATCGATGATCACCTGCGCGCCATTCACAAAATCGCCGAATTGCGCTTCCCAGGCCACCAGCGCTTCCGGGTAGTCCCGGCTGAAGCCGTACTCAAAACCCACGCAGGCCGCTTCCGACAACGGCGAATTGGCGATCTCACAAAAAGGCCCGCCGGGAGCCCGGTACGGTGAAAGATGCGCCAACGACAAATATTCCTCTTCGGTTTGTGTATCGACTAGCACCGCATGCCGCTGATTAAACGTGCCTCGCTGCGTATCCTGTCCCGTCAGCCGAACAGGATTCCCCTCCAGCAAAAGCGATCCAAACGCTAGCGCTTCCGCGAAGCCATAATCCACAGCCCGCTTCCCGTGTCCCATCTCCGAACGTTGTTCCAGCAACTTCACAATTTTCGGATGAACGTGAAAGCCTTGTGGAACCCGGCAAATTGCATCTGTAATTTCCGCCAATTTCTCCAGCGACACGCCGGTATCGACTTCCAGCGAGGCGTCATAGCGCCCGCGCTTATAAGGCGACCAATAATCTGGTAGCTTGCGCAGGTGCGGCGATTTCTTTACTTCCCGCGCTTTGGTTTGCTCCGTCTCATACTCCGCGCGAATCTCTTCAGCCATCGCGCCCGCATCAATTCCCGTTTGCTTGGCATATAACTTCCAAAGCTGCGGGTGAGCTTTGATTTTTTCGTAAAGCAGCGGCTGGGTGATCGTCGGATCATCCACTTCGCTGTGCCCGTGGCGGCGATATCCGATGATGTCCACCACCACATCACTCCCAAATTTTGCCCGATACTCCGCGGCAATCCTTCCAATTCGCACGACCGCATCGGGATCCTCGGCATTCACGTGAAACACCGGAACCGATTGGCGCTTGGCGATGTCCGAAGCGAAGCGTGACGACTGCGTTTGCACCGGACGCGTCGTAAATCCAATCAAGTTATTTACAACGATGTGAATCGTGCCGCCGACGGTATAAGCCTTCAAGTCAGCCAGATTCAAAGTTTCTGCCCAGATGCCTTGCCCTGCAAACGCGGCGTCACCATGCATCACAATGGGCACCACCGTGTTCGCACTATCCTTGCCCAGGCGTGTCTGCTTGGCGCGTGCCCGCCCCATCGCTACCGGGTCGACGGCCTCGAGATGGCTGGGATTCGACACCAGGTGAATACCAATCTGCTTCCCCGTCGTCGTCTTAAATACGCCGGTCGCGCCTACGTGATATTTCACGTCGCCCGCGCCAAGAACACTGCGCGGGTCCACATCTTCAAATCCGGAAACCACCTGATGAGCGGGCTTGCACGCGGTATGGACCATCACGTTCAGCCGTCCGCGATGACTCATAGCCATAACGCTCTCTCGCGCCCCGTTTTCTGCCGAGGACTCCAGCAGCGCATCCAGCAGGGGAATCAGCGCGGTCACCCCTTCGAGAGAAAACCGTTTCGCACCCAGGTAACGCGCCTGTAAAACTTGCTCGAAAAGGTCGGCTCGGACTAACCGCTCGAGTATGTGCCGCTGATCTACAGCAGGCGCCGCACGCTCCAGACGCTCCGCAATCCATTCCCGCCGCTCCGGCTCCGGCAGGTGCATGAATTCTGCGCCCACAGTTCCGCAATAAATTGCACGGGCCTCCTCGGCGGCCTCGCCGGTCAGGCTTAGTTCGGGGCGTTTTTCCGGTTAAAAAAGCCGAGTGGATCGAGATTGGCTTCGTAAAAACCCCAGCGGCGGAACAGCTCAAAAAGGTGTTCGCGCTCTGCAAGTCCGCCATTTTTCCCCCGCCATTGGGGGTTTTCTTGGCGGATTTGGGCGCCTTTGGCGCGCGTTCCTCTTCGAGAGTGGTTCTGTTGGCCATATCCTGTAATCTTTATTTTGCCACAGATTAAAAGCGTCTGCCGGGCCGGTACTCAGTACCTGATAATTGTTCCTGCCACGAAACGTCCTGAACGGAAATAGCTGCATCTCAGGTACAATAGAGGGGAACAATCTTGCGTAAGAACCTAGTGATTTTCAGTAGGGGCGAAACGAGTTAATCACGCAACTTAAGGTGTAAGCACAACGATGCCAGTACCTATTTCTCAGATGTGGACGGTAGCCTCGTACGTCCTGAAACAGAAAATCCAGGGACGTAAGCGCTATCCCTTCGTTTTGATGCTGGAGCCGCTTTTCCGCTGCAATCTGGCCTGCGCCGGTTGCGGGAAAATCCAATATCCAGCCCATATTTTGAAAAAGGAATTGACGCCCGAAGAATGCTTCCAGGCCGTAGACGAGTGCGGCACACCGATGGTTTCCATCCCCGGCGGGGAACCGCTGATGCACTCGCAAATCGACAAAATCGTCGAGGGCCTGGTGGCGCGCAAAAAATATATTTATCTGTGTACCAACGCCCTGTTGCTCAAGGAAAAGCTCGCACCTTTTCAAGCCCAGCAAATATTTAACTTTTTCAGTCCACGTAGATGGCCAACGCGAGCACCACGATTTCTCGGTGTGCCGTGAAGGCGGCTACGATCTAGCCATTGAAGGCGTCCGCGAGGCCGTAACCCAGGGCTTCCGCGTGACTACCAACACCACGCTCTTTGACGGTGCCGACCCCAACAGCGTCCGCGCGTTCTTCGACGAAATGATGGAAATAGGCGTAGAGGGTATGATGCTTTCGCCGGGCTACTCCTACGAAAAAGCCCCCGATCAGCGACATTTTCTCGGTCGCGCTCGGACTCGTCGATTGTTCCGCGCGATTTTGTCGAACCGCAAATCCACCTGGCAATTCAATCAGTCACCGCTATTCTTGGAATTTCTGATGGGCAAGCGCACTTACGCTTGCACTCCTTGGGGCATGCCGACCTACAACGTTTTCGGCTGGCAGAAGCCCTGCTATCTTCTGCAGGACGGATATTCGGACACTTTCCAGGAATTACTGGAAGCCACGGAGTGGCAGAATTACGGCACCGAGTCCGGCAATCCCAAGTGCGCCAATTGCATGGTGCACAGCGGCTACGAAGCCTCCGCCGTGGATCACACCTTTAGCGGTTTGCGCGGCCTATGGGCTACCGCCAAAGCTACGCTATCCGGCAAGTACGAAGACGCAGACGCGCTCGCGCTTCTTAACCAGCCAACTAAACCAGTCCACGCCTACAACCCGCTCGTTCAGATCGATTCGAGTAAGGGTCAACTGACCGAAACCAAGAGTCTTAGTGGATGACGGAAATTAACCCAGACAAATTAGAAGTCGCTCCCGGCACGGTCCACGAAGGCATCGAAGGCTGGGTGCCCGAACTCGCCAGCGACGACGATATTCGCGTGGCACTTGAGAAGGCTTTTGATTATCGTGGCGATGTTACCGTGACGCTGAAAAACGGCACCAAAGTTGAAGGATACATTTTCGATCGCGTAGCTGGCTCGTCCCTCGCGACGAGCTTTGTCCGGCTTCTTCCAAAAACTTCCAATGAACGCCTCAAAATCTGCTATGCTGATATATCGGCGCTCGCCTTCACCGGTCGAGACACCGCGGCGGGGAAGAGTTTTGAAGCCTGGATCCGCAAATATTGGGAGAAAAAGGCCGCTGGCGAGGGCAATCTAAATCTTCAGCCCGAATCGCTCGAGTAACTGTCTACGCAGTTTGGCCTCCGCATTAATCTAGATAAGTCATTTTAATTCTGCATTATACGTGGCTTTTGGTGGCTGCTCGGCCTCTGTAGAGTGCTAGACAATCGTCCTCCTTTGTAGTAATATGGCTATGTGATCGAGTTCGTCCCTCGGCCCGAGACGGCTTGAGGCGACGGTTTAAGCCTACCTGGTTTAGGCGTGAATTATCCAAACCGAGCCATTCGAACTACAACCCAAGGAGGACACTGTGCAGGCGATGCAGGAAGGTCAAACTATTAAGCACGACGTTTATGGTCTGGGAATTGTGACCGCTTCGGATATGGAGCGTACCTCGGTAGACTTCGACGATCACGGCCCTAAGCTCTTTGTCACCAGCATCATGACCGCCGAGCTGATCGGTGAAGCGCCCGCAACTCCTCCCAAGACCAAGCGTCGCCGCAAAGCCTCCACAGCCGCAAAAGCCGCCAAGAAAGCTGCAGCGGCCGCCGCAGCCAGCCACGCTTAATTTTATCGCTGAATTTTTTCGTCTATCAGTTTTTAAGAACGCCCTGAATGAGGGCGTTTTTTATTTGCGGCAACACACCCTAAAGAGGTCGTATTGGGGGGCGAACTTTTTGTCTTGATCCGTTAAGAGAATCAATATTTTTAGCTAGGCTTTATGCGCGGATTCAGTTTGTTCGAATGCGTGATACGAAGAGCGCACCAGCGGCCCGGCCTCAACGTGCTTGAAACCCATTGCCTCGCCGCGTATTTTAAATTCCGCGAATTCATCGGGATGCACATAGCGCACCACCGGAAGATGTTCGCGGGTAGGCTGCAGATATTGTCCCAGCGTCAAAATATTCGTACCCTGAGCAGCCAAATCCTGCATGGTCGCGAGTACTTCCTCTTTTTCCTCGCCCAACCCCAGCATTAATCCCGTCTTCGTAGGAACTTCCGGATGCGCTGTCTTCGCCCGTTTCAACAATTCCAGCGAGCGTTCGTATAGCGCGCCCTTGCGAACCTGCCGATACAACCGCGGAACCGTCTCGGTATTGTGATTCAACACATCGGGACGCGTCGCCAGCACAATATTCAGTGCGTCCCAGTTGCCGCGAAAATCTGGAATCAAAACTTCTACCTTGCAGCCCGGCACCCTGCGACGAATCTCTTCGATGGTGCGGGCAAAAATCTGAGCGCCGCCGTCAGGCTGGTCGTCACGGTTCACTGAAGTAACCACTGCATACCGTAGGCCCATTTTTGCCACCGCCTCTGCAACGCGCAGAGGTTCGTTCTCATCGGGCGGCCCTGCGGGCTTACCGGACGGCACGGCACAAAATCCACAGGCGCGCGTGCAGATATCTCCCAGGATCATGAATGTCGCCGTCCCATGTTCCCAGCATTCACCCATGTTGGGGCAGCGAGCACTCTCGCATACAGTATGCAGTTCGAGCGTACGCATGATGCGCTTCAAGTCCTGATAGCGCTCGCCGCCAAAAAACTTAACGCGCAGCCACTCTGGCCGCGAGTGGCCTGCAGGCGCTATCGGTGGCGGCGCAGTAGCATTGGAAAGGATGTTAAAGGGTGCAGCCATTGCACGGGTTCAAGCCTATTTTACACGCGGAAGCAGAAAACCGCCAAAATTAGCCCGCGTAATAGAGAAAGCTTAGAAAGATTGATGAACGCTACAGAGGCTGGCGGGAAGAGCGCACAAAATCTCGCAAGGTCGTAACGTTAGGACCGTAAGCGCCGATACGCCCGGCATCCACAGGAAGGCCCAGGCTTTCCGCCAGATCCAGATCCAATCCTGCATCGTCCAATTCAGACAGGCTAAATCCGGCTGCGGGTAGAACACGATTTATGCCCGTCGGATAGATAGGCCGAGGCGGACGGTGACGCTGCCAGGGCCGGCGCGCCAGCTCGTAAAATTGCTTCCAATCGCGTTTGTGCCAGGTGGTCATTTGCTTTTGCGGTCAGGTACTTTCGTTACTCAACCTCGCTACCACTGTTGTTAGTACGTTCTTCTTCACCAGTTTGGATGCATCTGTCGCACTTTGGGTTCCTCCCCTGTGTAAAATCCGTGTAAAGCCCTATCAGGAGGGAAGCCCAAAACAAAGGCGAGCTACTGATATACTTCACATTCTTCCCACGCAATGCAGTTTCTTTCTGCATTGTTTCAAACCCGTCATTAGTGGATTTGTTCCGCTCGCGGAGCAGATCAGCAGGAGCCTGTAGGAATTAACAGGGGCCACTGTATTTGCGAAGATTAGACCGAAGAAAATCAGGTTCACGACAAGCGTGTTATGCCCTGCGACAGAGATAGCCGTGGCAGCTCGAACCCTGATCGGTAACTTAAGGCACAGGGGTTGTGCGGGACGCAGAGATTTGAACTACGGCAGGAAGAACTGATTGCGGCGTTATAGCACAAAAAACGCCCAGGATTCCAAGAGGGTTCACTTACCAGCGATTGCCTCGGTCACCGCGATCACCTCCGCGATCACCTCGATCACCACCACGGCCGCCACCGCGCCCACCACCACCTCCTCCGTGGCCGCCCCGGCCGCCGCCATAACCGCCGCCGCCGCCCCCGCCTGGACGCCCGCCCCCACCGCCGCTTCCACGTTCTGCTTGGGGCCGTGCTTCGTTCACCACCAGGTTGCGCCCGCCAAAGTTCTGGCCATTGAGGGAGTTCACGGCGCGATCGGCGTCTTCGTCATTGTTCACTTCCACAAACGCGAACCCACGCGATTGTCCGGTGAACCGGTCGCGAATCAGGTTAACGCCCGAGGGAGTTACACCGACTTGAGAGAACCACTCGTTGAGCTGATCTTCTGTAGCCGAAAACGGAAGGTTACCGATATAGAGCTTCTTCACCTGCGCACTCCTTCTTTCCGGAACCCCACTGCGAGTCGCGGAGCGCACTGAACAAACATCCGTACCAGGGTAGTCGTAAGACCGGGCCACCGCGGACGCAGACTGTGACTTCAGCGGTCAGTGGAATCCTCTCCAATAATTACCCGTTTTGCAACCGGAATGATTTTGTCCGCGCGATCTCTTTCTTTGCTCGTTCGTCGCCTGCGCAAGCATAGAACCTGAGCTCAAATCTCAAACTCATCAGGTGCGGTAGCTGGCGTTAATGCGAACATATTCCGCGGTGAAATCACACGTCCAGTAGCGCGCAATGGCGTTGCCGGCACGCATATTCACAATGATTGGGACGTGTTTGGCGAGCAGCCGGTTACTTGCGGCTCGCTCATTAAAGTTCAGCGGCTGGCCGCGGCGTAACACCGGAATACCTGCCATGTGAATATCTACGCGCGAAGGATCGAAGTTAACCCCCGAGCGCCCGGCGGCCGCAAAAATGCGCCCCCAATTCGGATCGCCTCCGGCAAACGCTGTTTTCACCAACGGTGAAGTGGCGATCGTCTCCGCGATGCGCCGCGCCGCGCTTTCGCTTTTGGCGCCTCGAACTTCGATTTCAATCACACGTTGCGCTCCTTCGCCGTCTGCAACAATTTGCAGCGCCAGCGAACGACAGATATCTTCGAGCGCCGCGGTGAACGCTCGATGGGCAGCCGACCCCGATTTAATACTCGGAGCACCAGCGGCACCATTCGCTAACACTAACAGGGTGTCGTTAGTGGAAGTATCTCCGTCGACCGAAATAGCGTTGAAGGTTCGCGAGGTAATATCACGCAACGTCTTCTGCAGTAGTCCGGGAGCGATGGCCGCATCCGTGACCACGAAAGCCAACATGGTGGCCATGTTGCGGATGAATCATTCCCGCGCCCTTGGCGCAGCCGACGAAATGGATCCTCTTGCCGGACATTTTGAAAGACGACGCCGCCGTTTTTGGCCGCGTATCCGTGGTGCAGATCGCCAGCGACAGCTCCGCAAACGAACGCGCCGAGGGACGCCGGTGCCGCGCAATTACCGGCAGCGCCCGTAATATTTTGTCGATAGGCAGCGGCACGCCAATCACACCCGTGGAGCAGACAAAAAGCTCTTCCGGCTGGCAACCCAAACGCTTGGCAGCTTCATCCACGGTGCGTTGCGCGGCCGCGTAGCCCGGCGGACCGGTGGCGCAATTGGCATTTCCGGCATTCACGATCACGCCGCGCATACGCCCTTGGACGCACGCAGATTTTCCTTGGAAATGGTACTGGTGCGGCCACCACCAGGTTTTGCGTGAAAACCGCGGCGGCGGAAGCCGGAAATCGCTGCACAATAGCCCAAGGTCCAGCGCGCCGGTTTTTTTCAGGCCACAAGCCGTGGCCGCAAACGAAATCCATGCGGCAACGAGGCTTCGGAAAGGGCGTGTTTCATCGAGGGTAGATCCGCGGCGTGAGCGCGAGGCTCACGGAAGAGGCCTCCGATCCTCCGCTACAATGCAGATAGTTGCTGGTCTCACACGCTGATATGGACTGTCATGGCTCTGGGCTCCTAGTTTAGCTGTGAGTTTGTTGAATTCTAATTCCAACTGTTACGATGCCTTACGCACCGATTCGCGCGCCGTACCTCCAGGAACAGCTTTGGTAGCCAAAGCGCGCTTCACGTTCAAACCGTTGGAGAAATCCTCTTCGAAATGCGGTGAAATTTTCTCGAGGTCCGACAAGCGGAAGTTCCGTCCATTTCTTGTTTTGCCGTTCGGCCTCGCGCAAAAGTTTCCCCACGATGTCATGCGCCTGGCGAAAGGGCATTCCCCGCCGTACCAGGTAATCCGCAGCTTCGGTGGCCAGCGATGCCTATTAGGCCGCGGCGCAATTTAACTTCGTCCTCGCGGAATTTCGTCGCGCTCAGAGCGCCCCGCCCCGACAGCCAGCATCGCTTCAACTTGATCGTGCGCCGCAAAAAGCGCTTCTTTATCTTCTTGCAGGTCGCGCTGGTAGCCGCTCGGCAGACCCTTCAGGGTAGTGAGCAGCCTGACCAGAGCCCCGGTGATACGTCCGGTTTTTCCGCGCAGCAGTTCCCAGGCGTCGGGATTTTTTTTCTGCGGCATCAAACTGCTGCCCGTGGAAAATTCGTCCGGCAGCACGTAGCCGAATTCCTGCGACGCGAACAACACGAAATCTTCGGCCAGCCGCGAAGGTGAGTGGTAATCCCCGAGAACGCAAACAGATAATCCAGCGCAAAGTCGCGGTCGCTGACCGCGTCCAAGCTGTTCGCAGTAATGCGAGAAAAGCCCAAGTTCTCGCGCGATTGCCACGATCGATCGGAAACGAGCATCCTGCCAGCGCGCCAGAGCCCATGGGGCAAGCGTCGGCACTGGCCGCAGCGCTTCCAAGCGCGGCCATATCTCGAAGAAACGCTTCCGCATGCGCCAACAAAAAATGTGAAAGCAAAATCGGCTGCGCGTGCTGCATGTGCGTCATGCCAGCCATCGGCAGATGCAAATTTGCTTTGGCTAACTCGATAAACGCAGCAGCCAACTCCGCGATGGCCGTCTTAATTCGCGCGCAGCATCTTTGACGAACAAGCGAAAATCCGTAGCCACCAATTCATTTCGACTGCGGCCGGTATGCAATTTCCATCCCAGCGCGCCTAATTCCTCAACCAGCGCCTTCTCCACAAAGTGGTGCACATCTTCGGCATCCGAAGACTCCAGCAACGCTTTATCTTTCTGCGCGCGTTCCCCAATCCGGTCTAGCGCCGCAAGCGTCTGCCGGACTTCTTCGGCGTTGAGTATTCCCGCCCCCTGGAGCGCCTTGGCCCACGCACGATCCACCGCCAATTCGTAACGCAGTAACCGCCGGTCAAACGCAAACGACCCCTGGAACGCGTCGAAGCCCGCATTCGGCGCGCGTTCAAAGCGCCCGCCCCACAGCCGGTCATCTTTGCGTTCAGTCATTTTGTCGCTTCATTGCGCTCGCCAAATCATTTCATCCTAAAAAACTAACGGTATCTGTTCAATTCCCGCCTTCAGCTTTGGCTTTCGGCCTGACCGTAACCGGCAGAGCAAAAAGATTGATGAAGCCTTCCGCATCTTTGGGGTTATACCGTCCCATCGTGAAGCTCGCCAGGTCGGTGCGATAAAGGGAAAACGGCGAAACTCTCTTGGTGACATTAAGATTGCCTTTCCACAATTTTAATCCCACCGATCCGGTCACATGCTGCTGCGACACATTAAAAAATCCATCCAGCGCTGCGCGCAGCGGCGAAAACCACAGCCCGTAGTAAACCAATTCCGCATAACGCAACGAAAACGCCTGCTGGAAGTGTGCGGTTTCCCGGTCGACCGTAAGCGTTCCAGCTCCCGATGTGCGGTGACCAGCAGGGTTCCACCGGGCGTTTCGTACGCCCCGCGGGACTTCATGCCCACCAGCCGGTTTTCGACGATGTCCGTGCGGCCGATGCCATGCTTCGCGGCAATTTCATTCAGCGTGTTCAGCAAATCGACCGGCCCAAGTTTCGTGCCATTCACCGAAACGGGGTGCCCGCTTCAAACCCAATTTCCACCTCTTCAGCTTTATCGGGAGCATTTTGCGGCGAAGCAATCCATTGCCACATCGCTTCGTTAGGCGAGTTCGCGGGATCTTCCAGCTCGCCTCCTTCATGGCTGAGGTGCCAGATATTCCGGTCGCGGCTGTAAATATTTTTCTTGCTCTGTTCCACTTGCACGTTGTGCTTCTGCGCGTAGGCGATGGCGTCTTCGCGCGAATCGATATCCCATTCACGCCAGGAGCGATGATTTGCACGTTCGGCGCGATCGCCTTGTACGCCAGTTCAAAGCGCACCTGATCGTTCCCTTTTCCAGTGCATCCGTGCGAGAGCCCGTCGGCTCCAAGTTTTAGCGCGACTTCGGCCTGGCGCTTGGCAATCACCGGTCGCGCCATGGACGTGCCCAGTAAATAGGTGTGTTCGTACACCGCGCCGGCTCTTAACGTCGGCCAGATGTAATCGCGCACAAATTCTTCGCGCAGATCCTCCACCACTGCCGTTGAAGCGCCGGTGGCCAGCGCTTTCTTGCGCGCCGCCTCCAGGTCTTCCTGCTGCCCCACGTCGCCAATCACCGCGATGACTTCGCAGCCGTAATTTTCTTTAAGCCACGGAATAATGATGGAAGTGTCCAGCCCTCCGGAATAGGCGAGTACGACCTTCTTCGGTTTGATTTCTCGTCTTTCACAACTCCTCTTTCCAAAAAACAGTTCGGCAATCGTTATTGCGGAAAATCGACACACACTAATATCGTGAAAAGTTCTAACACTCTGGACTTTATATCGCTAATAAATATGTGTTCACTTGGCCAAATGGCGGCGTAAATGGCGCCTTCGCTAACTGAACAGCGTGTGCAGAATAGCTTTCTGCACGTACATGCGATTTTCGGATTGGTCCAGCACCACCGACTGCGGTCCATCAAGAACTTCTGATGTGACTTCGTGGTTGCGGTGCGCCGGAAGACAGTGCAGGAATAATGCGTCGGGCGCGGCCAGTGACATGAGCTCCGCGTTTACCTGATAAGCCCGAAACACGCTTTCCCGCACATTTCCTTCCGATTCAAAGCCCATACTGGTCCAGGCGTCGGTGTAAACACCCTGGGCGCCGGCGACCGCCTCGCGCGGGTCGGTGAACAATTCGATTTTCGCGCGCGTTTCTCGAGCCACCCGCTTCGCTTCCTGAATCACTTCGCGCGACGGAGTGTAACCCGCCGGAGTGGCAATGCGCAGATGAACTCCCAGCCGCGCGGCCAAAAATATCAACGAATTGCACACATTATTGCCGTCGCCGACATAAGCCAACTTGAAACCACGCAGCGATCCGGTCTTCTCTTCAATGGTCATGAAATCGGCCAGCGCTTGGCACGGATGATATTTATCGGAAAGCGCATTGATCACCGGAATTTCTGTATTGGCGGCCAGCTCTTCCAGCACGCGTTGCTCGTAAACGCGCGCCACTATCCCATGCACCCAGCGCTCCAGGTTACGCGCCACATCAGAAATGCATTCGCGTTCGCCGAGCCGCGCCTGGGTGTGATCCAGGAAGATCACCGAGCCGCCCATGCTCTGGATGCCCACTTCAAAAGTTACGCGCGTGCGTAGCGACGGCTTTTCAAAAATCAGTGCGATAAATTTGCCGTGCAGTATGGAGGCGTAACGGCCCGGATGCACCTTGATGTCTGAGGCCAGATGCAATAACTCGCGCGTCTGCGGCGGGCTCCATTCGGCTCCCGTGAGCAAGTCATGTGGCAATAAAATAGGTGCAGCTAACATCGTAGCGCTCATAGTTTCACCTTGCGGTAGCGTATTTATTTGATGGTCTCGTAACAGCTGCAGTGGTTTCAGCCGCCGTGGGCTTTTCTGAAACGGCAGCTAATACGGCCCTAAACAATTTGAGGAAGTCGCGAATTTGCGCGCGCGTCACGATGAATGGCGGCAACAGACGCAGGATGTGATCGTGTGTGCAGTTAATCAACAATCCACGCTTGGCGGCTTCCGCGACGAAAGGAGCGCCTTCTATAGAAAGGTGCACGCCCAGCATCAGCCCTTCAGCGCGCACTTCGCATATAAAATTAAATTTTGCGGCTAGCGCTTGCAAGCCGGCCTTCAATTCTTCCCCGCGGCTCCGAACGTTCTCTAATAATTTTTCATCTTCAATAATCCGCAGGCATTCCAGCGCCGCGGCGCAAACCAAAGGTCCGCCGCCGAAGGTAGTGCCATGGAGCCCCGGAGAAATATACGACGCCACTTTGTTGGTTGCCAAAATCGCGCCCAACGGCAGGCCCGCGGCCAACGGCTTGGCGATCACCGCGATGTCCGGTTTGGAAGCGAACCGCTGGTACGCGAAATAGCGTCCCGTGCGGCCCAGCCCGCATTGAATCTCGTCCGCGATCATAAGCGCGCCATGCTCCGTCGCCAGCGCCCGAGCGCGATTCCAGAATAATTCGCTGACAGGATAAATCCCGCCTTCCCCTTGGACCGTCTCGAGCAAAATGCCACAAACGGAATCATCGAATTTCGCTTCCAGGTCGGCCACATCATTGAAGCGCACGAATTCAACGCCGGGCACGACAGGCGCGAAGGGCAGGCGGTATTTCTCAGTGGCGGTAACGCTGATTGCGCCATACGTGCGCCCGTGAAATGAATTCTCGCAGCGCCAGAAAGCGATGCTTTCGCGAAGGCTGTCCTGCCGCGTCCTGAGGCGTTCGCGCGCATAACCGCGCCAGCTTCATGGCGCCGTCGATGGCCTCCGTGCCACTGTTGCAAAAAAATACGCGGTCGAGGCCCGACCACTCCGCAAGCTTGCGTGCCAGCGGACCTTGATAGGCGTTGTGATAGAGATTCGAAAAATGAATGGCGCGCGCCGCTTCGCGACGAATCACCTTGACAATTCTAGGATGCGCGTGGCCCAAAGCGTTGACCGCGATCCCGCCAAGAAAATCGAGATATTTTTTCCCGGTCGCGTCAAATACATCGCAACCCTTGCCGCGTTCCAACACAAACGGCTGCCGCTTGTAGGTTGGCAGCAGAAATTTTCCCGCGTCTGTGACGCGCGAATCGTTCTTCGCACCAGCGAGGGTCTTCATTCTGCCGTGCTGCGAAAAGTGCGCGTTCAGCGGTCCCGCCGATTTTTTGGGAGCATTGCGCATCACGCCGCCGATAGCGCGGTTTGCGCGGAATTACGCGGTTCACGGATAACCAACGTGCCGGGAACGCCCGGACCACTGGATACTTCCTGGCGGCCGTGATTTTCCGTTGAACGCGATGCCAACAGCAGCGCATCCGGCTCCGTGCCGCCCACGATGCGAACTTCGCGAACGCCGCCTTCGATCGCACGTTTAGCGGCTTCTAGCTTCAAAACCATGCCGCCTGAAACGACGCGGCACTGCACCAATCGCTCTATCTCTTCGCAACTGACCGCGGAGAGCACCCTCTCGCCATCCAGTACGCCGGCAACATCCGTTAAATAAATCAATTGGTCGGCGCTGATAAATTCCGCGCAAGCCGCGGCCATATGATCGGCGTTGATGTTGTATAGCTCGTTGTTGGCACCCAAGCCAAGGCATGGCGCGACCGGCACCAGCCCATCGTTCCACAGCGATTCGATGAACTGCGTATTCATCCCCGTCAGATAACCGACGTAGCCCAGGCCGCCTTCCACTTCGTTA
This sequence comes from uncultured Acidobacteriota bacterium, assembly GCA_963705755.1. Taxonomy (GTDB): domain Bacteria; phylum Acidobacteriota; class Terriglobia; order Acidiferrales; family UBA7541; genus Acidiferrum. Next base: position 26,304 of record CAVPKZ010000085.1, read on the forward strand.
TGCATCATGGGGTCGGCGGTAAAACACTGCGCATCCGCGGCGGAAATTCCCACGGCGGGCTGGCCCTCGGCTGAAATAGCGGCAGAAACTTTTTTGTTCAGCAATCCCGCAAAAACCATGACCGCCACGTCGCGCGACTCGCGATCCGTAACTCGCAGCCCGCCGACGAATTTGCTCTCAATACCCATGCGCTTCAGCGTCGCGGTAAAAAGGTGGCCGCCCCCATGGACCACGAGTATCTGATGCCCGTCTTTCGCCAGCGCCGCGACCTGGCTCGCCAGTGTACGCACCGTCTGGTCGTCTTCGAGTAATGCTCCGGCTAACTTGATCACGATTCTCATTGCAGTGCGGTGTGCTCCTCTATCCCCAGCATATGATTGAAATTTTGAACCGCCTGGCCCGCTGCGCCTTTGCCCAGATTGTCCAGGCAGGACACGATTACCAGCCGTCGCCCGCTTTTATCGAGCGCAAACCCGATGTCGCAGAAGTTTGTATGCGCCACGTGTTGCAATTCGGGCAGCGACCCGGCGCGCCATATGCGCACCATCGAGCGGCCGGCATAAAACTTGCGATACAGGGCCTCAACTCCTTCGCGGCTATGGCTCGCGTCCAGGGTTACGTAAATGGTCGACAGAATGCCGCGGCTGATCGGCAACAAGTGCGTCAAAACACCACTTGCGATTCATCCAGGCCGGTATGCTCTAGAATTTCCGGAGTGTGGCGGTGCGAAAAAAGATTGTAGGCTTTGAAATTCTCGTCTACCTCGACGAACTGCAAATCGCGCCGCAATTCCTTCCCTGCTCCGCTGGCCCCGGATTTGCAATCGCAAACGACGCTGCTTCCTGCCGCGATCCAATTGGCATCCATCAGCGGGCGCAGCGCCAGAATCACGCTGGTTGCATAGCAACCGGGATTCGCCACGATGCGCGCATCCTTTATTTGCTGTTCGTAAATTTCCGGCACGCCATAAGCCGCTGCGCTCAGCAACTCCTCAGGCGCGGCCGGCAATTTGTACCAATCCGAGAATGTTTCGGCCGAGCGGAAGCGAAACGCTGCGCTCAAATCCACCACCCGTAATCCCGCTTCGACTAACCCCGGCACCAGCTCTGTCGAGACGTCATGGGGAGTTGCCAAAAAAGCCACACCTGCTTTGCTGGCCGCTATGGCATCCGCGGAGAAAGTTTGCAGCGGAGCGTCGCCGCGTCCGCGCAGTTGCGGGAAAAGTTCGTCCAAACACTTGGCGCCCTGGGTATCGCGCATATAGAACGTCGAAGCCTTTACGGCCGGATGGCGCACCAATATCCGCGCGACTCAAAGCCGGTGTAGCCCGCGACGCCCACCACCGCGATGTGATCGAGATTTCTCATTTCATCAAAGCTTCGATGCGTCGTTGCAGCGATTCGCGGTCTTTTTATTTGGGGTAATGATCAGTACCGTATCGTCACCCGCGATCGTGCCGGCAATTTCCGGGAATTTGGCCCCGTCCACCGCCGCAGCCAGTGGCTGCGCCCCGCTGGGCGGCGTTTTCAGCACCAGCAGATTTTCGGCTGGCCGGATATCCAGCAAGAATTCTCCCAACGCCCGGGCCAGCGGCCGTTCGGTCGCATGATCTTCGGGAAGCGCGGAAGCCGATTTGTAACCACGCTGCGTTTTGATTAGCCGAAGTTCTTGTATGTCGCGAGACAGCGTGGCTTGCGTCACGCGCAACCGTTGTGCCGCGAGACTCCGGCGCAAATCTTCCTGATTGGCGATGGAACCGTCGCTTACCAGCCGAAGAATTTGACCGTGACGGAATGTTTTGCCTGCGCTCACCGGGCCCTCAAACACGAATATACAACCTACTGTATTTTTATACAGTCGCTGGACGCGAGAGTCAACGCTTTTATGAAATTGTTTAGGGTGGTACTGTTCGAACGACGCGGGAGAGAACTGGTCCGCCGGGCAGTGGTGTAGCATTCGTCGCACTGTCCCGACGCACACTGGATTTTACATGCGTAGGATGTTACCTATCATAAACAGTATCTGGCGCGCTATGACCAACGCTTGCGAAATCACTGGCTGCAAAACGGAAGTTCCACCTGCTCTGCGCGAGGACCAAGTGTGCGTGCTGCATTTTACTTTGTCGCTGGAAAATAGTTGCGCAGGCATGCGCCGCGAAACGGCATTAGGCAATGCGCCACACGAACGCCAGCGTGAAATCATGAAATTCATCGCCGAACATGGCGAGCGCCTGGCCCGCGTGGCCACCAGCGGTTTGCCGCTTACCGACGATCTGAAAGCCCGCATCCTTAGCACTTTCCTAACGCTCATGAACCTGCGCGAGAATCTCGATCGCTCCAACATGCGCAGTTCGTTCGGGCGCACCAGCCAATTGTTGCGTTAGTTCTTCGCGCTGCGGGCGTTGCATTTTGTTTACATTTTGGCGGCTTGACGCGATCGGTACCGCGAGAGACCATATCTTCAGCTTCGGAGCGCTGCCAATCTTGAAGTTGCAGCGCGCCCAGCAGGGGCAATCCATGACTCTCCGTACTTTCTTCCGTATCTCTTCCATTGTGACCGTCGCTGTTTTCGGTGTTGGGCTTCATCCTGTTTATACCGCAGCCAGCCACGCACGAATCATTAGACTGAGCCTGGTGCAGGGCGATGTGCGAATTCTCCACGACTCCAAGGGCGATCCACTGGCCAACGATAAGGCTCCTTGGGAACGAGCCGTGTTAAATCTCCCCATTCGCCAGCACGATGTTTTGGCTACCGATAATGGCCGCGCTGAAGTGAATTCGAAAATGGCGCGATGGCTTTCATAAACGAACATTCGGTGCTCGAATTTTTCGACTTGTCTCTCGACGACGGTTCTCTCACCACTCGGCTTATTCTTCGTCAAGGCACCGGTTCTTTTTATGTGAACCCGACGCGTGATGATTATTTCAGCGTTACTGGCGCTGATTTCACCGCGGAAGCGGCGGGGCGCGCAAATTTCCGCATGGACAACTTCGATGACGGCAGCACAGTGGCAGTCATCAAGGGCCAAGTGTCGGTAGTGCACAAGAACGACAACAAACTTCTAGTGAAGGGCCAATCGTTTACCAGTTCCGCGGGCGCCACCACCGGCACCGTCAACAGCGTTCCACAAGGTGACGATTTTGATCACTGGGTCTCGGGGCGGGAAGACAGCGTAGTCACCGCCACCAACGCGGCGATGCAATATTCCAATACCTCTTCATACGTTTCCGGTTTTGGCGATCTGTACACCTACGGCGGTTTTTATCCCATCGGGGGGCTGGGCTACGGATGGCAGCCTTATGGAGTTGGCGTTGGCTGGTCACCGTTCGATTACGGAAACTGGTTTTATGGATCGCAATTTGGTTGGTCCTTCATTGGAAGTCAGCCGTGGGGATGGCTGCCTTACCACTATGGTGGTTGGCTTTTCCAACCTGGGATCGGTTGGCTATGGACCCCGACGGGATTCGGCAATGGCAGCGTGCCTGTTAAATTCCATCCGGTTACTGCGACGTTTGTGCGTTCGGGTAGCAGCGTAGCAATGGTCCCCACGAATCCGCTAGATCGCGGCAGCAAGACGCCGCTGAATCTGGCACACGTTATGCCGCTAACGCCTGCTGCCGGTGTGCCGCAGACTTCAACTGGCGCTAATTGGAAAGTTGTAAAAGAAGTTCCGGCTGAGACTTTCGTTTCGCACGCAAGTCCGGCAAGTGTTCCTGCTCGCAGCACCCGCACTCTCAGTTCAGTTGGTGCTGCTATGCAGTCCAGTTCAACCATCGCCTACGACGCTAAAGAGCATCGCTTTGTGAATAGCAACGTGAATGCAAAGTCGGCGGCCGTTACTTCGTCAGCGACCGGTGCGTCCGTTACGACTTCGTCGCCAGCGACGGCAAGAGCCTCATCCACCACATCGCTCGCTCGCGCTACAACTATAGAAAGCCAAGTACGGACGATGCCCTCGGCCTCAGCGCGCGTAGCATCTCCGCCTCCCGCTCCACGATCCTATGGAGGTACTCGCGGAGGGGCTTTTGAATCCGGCTCCGCTGGACGGGGCACAAGCTCGGTAACGTCGACTCGTTCACTGTCAACCGGTTCCCGCGGCGCCTCCATGTCTGGCGGCGGCCGTCACTAGTTTGGCGAAATAACTAAGCAAAAGACGGCGGGATTTTCGGCCGTCTTTTTTTGTCTTGTCCCGCTGTGAATCACCAGAAAACCATTCCCGCATATCCCACCACAGCCGATGGATCTCCCGACCGGTCGGCTGACGTAGCGTAGCGAATCAATTCGGCGTTGCTGGCTTTCAAAACCTGTAATGCCGTGAGCATTGCGACCGCCGGGCCCAATCCGCACATGGAAATTTCTTCCCTCCGGCAGACATCGTATAAGCCACGCGCATCCATGCTCAACAATTGTTCAATGGCCTTGCGGTCTTTCACGCGCGTTGTAGCGTCATCCTCGTAATGATTCAGGTCCGAGCTGGTTACTAACAAAATTTCCTGTTTTTCCGCTGCGAGCACGCCGCCAATTGCTTTTCCGACAGTTACCAAAGTTTCAAAATGCGCGGTTCCCAGTGCGATTGGCACGAAACGAAAATCCGGATTGACCACCTGAAGGAACGGAATCTCGACTTCCAAAGAATGTTCTTTGCTGTGGGCGACGGCATCTTCCGTTAGCAGCGGGCACGCTGCTTTGAGCTTCTCAGCTAACTCATGATCGATTTGCGCGTCACCTAACGGGGTACGCCATGTGCCATCCGAAATAATAGCGGCGGGCGAACCCGGCGGGTGATGCCTGACTCCCAGTACCACAACTTTTTTCGGTATGCGGATGCTAGAAAAAACGGCGCCCGCGACGTGCCCGGAAAACACTAAACCCGCGTGCGGAACGAGGCAGGACTTTACGTTGCGCACCGGAGGCCCATCCGTTGGGGTGGTGTACTCGTGAATCTGAGCGGACAATTCAGCGGGATCGGAAGGATAAAAACGGCCGGCAACGGCGGGAAGACGAACCATCTGCTTTGCGAATTAAAGGGCCTTGGAAGGTTTCCCTTTGAGCTTGATCACTTGCAGGCTGGCGGGATCGTACAACAGCGTTATTTTGTCGCCGTATTGATATCCGCCCTTATCGACAATTGCCTGCATCTTGGCGGCGGCTTGCGGGGAGAGAGCAAAAGTCTGTATCGCCATATCATTGCCCTTGGCGCGCACAGTGATCTGCGCGACATTCGCATTCATGACGTAGCCTTCAAATTTGCTTAATCCCGTTGGTTTGGGTTTTACCGCGTTCACCACGATCGGTACGGCGGTATCCAATATCACAGGCACAACCGTCGCGGGGCTCTGCGCCTGAGAGCGCGGGCACATTACCATCGCGGCGAACGCGAGTGGCAATGCGAATCCGGCCAATTTAGTCAAACTCTTCATTCCATTTCATCCGTGGCGATCCGCAAAGACTTCAGGAAGCGCACATCCTGCTGGGTCATCGATAGCCGCGCGGGAATCTTCTTGTTCCCTTCGCCTTCTTCCATGAACGAATCCTGATCCACCTGAATGCGCAGCGATTCCAGGAACCGGCGATCCTGAGTGGTCAACGACGTCGTCTCCCCAGACGCGGCATCGCGCTTGGCCAAGCCGATGGTGGCATCCAGCTTCAAGACGATGTCATAGCCGTGCGCGCGCACTCCTGCAATCGCGCCGGTAATGCGGTCAGAGTCGGACACCGTGTCGTTGATCGCGTGTCCCAGTTCGCGGAGCAAGTTCTTCAGGTGATCGTCTAGTTGCAAGGAGGTTCTCCCCTACTCTTCGGCCATTTTAGGCCCACGTTAAGTTGGATACAAGTCAGCTTCAACCTGTTGTCTCCAATCCGTTCACAGGTCTTCGGGGCAGTTTCGGGGGCGGTATTACGGTACCTTTAACCGCCAGTACCCACAGGACCACATGGGGCCAATGCCTTTTACGCTAAGATACCAGCATGTCTTCCGCGGCAAGCTTGCCAGGTGCAGGAGTCAAACGCGGCGGCTTCAGCCGCTTGTGGCGCACGCTCAAGCAGCTTTTCCATGAAGTTGTGGGCGCAATTTTCGCGGTCCTGGCATTCGCCTGGATGAACGCCGCGGTTCGCGCCTGGTCCCGTGACGCTGCGTATTGGCTGGTAGCCATTGCGGCATTGGTTGGCGGCTATTTTTGTTTTTCGCGTTTACCTCGTTTCAGCGGGCGCGAAAAATTTCAGCGGCCCGCAAGGAATCAGTACGGAATCGATGATTTATGTCCGATTCTAATTCCAAACCGTCTGCGCCCGCGGGTCGCCGCGCACAGCGCAAAGAAAAGTTCACTACGCTTTCAGGTTTGCCGCTCGATACACGATACACCGCCGAAAATTTGCCTTCCCAGAATCTTGAAGACCGCATCGGCTACCCCGGCGCATTCCCGTACACCCGGGGAATTTATCCCACGATGTATCGCGGCCGCTTCTGGACCATGCGCCAGTATGCGGGTTTCGCCAGCGCGCGGAGTCCAACCGGCGCTACCGCTATCTTCTCGGCAAAGGGCACAGGCGGGGCTCTCGGTAGCCTTCGACTTGCCCACGCAAATCGGAATGGATTCCGACCATCCCCTGGCGCAGGGCGAAGTAGGCAAAGGTGGTGTGGCCATCGATTCGCATCGAGGACATGGAAATTCTATTCGACCGCATCCCGCTCGAAAAAGTTTCCACGTCGATGACCATTAATTCCACCGCTGCAATTCTTCTTTGCCTTTACGTAGCGGTTGCAAAAAAACAGGGCGCTAACCTCGCGAAGCTTTCCGGTACGGTGCAGAACGACATTCTCAAGGAATATGTCGCGCGCGGAACGTACATTTATCCGGTACGCTCGGCGATGCGCATGGTCACCGATATTTTTTCCTGGTGCAGCAGCAATCTTCCCAAGTGGAACACTATCTCCATCTGCGGTTATCACATTCGTGAGGCGGGTTCGACGGCCATCCAGGAAGTTGCTTTCACGCTGGGCGATGGCATGGCTTACGTGCGAAGCGGCCCTCAATGCGGGACTGAACGTCGATGATTTCGCGCCCCAGTCTTTCTTTCTTTTTCAACGCGCACAACGATCTGCTGGAGGAGGTCGCCAAGTTTCGCGCCGCCCGCCGGCTTTGGGCACGCATCATGCGCGAGCGATTTCATGCAAAAGATCCACGCTCGTGGCAGTTGCGTTTTCACGCGCAGACGGCTGGCTCTTCGCTGACCGCGCAACAGCCCGAAAATAATATTGTGCGCGTAGCGATCCAGGCTTTAGCCGCGGTTCTGGGCGGGTGCCAGTCGCTGCACACCAACTCGCTGGACGAGGCGCTGGCGTTGCCCACTGAAGACGCCGCACTGGATCGCGCTGCGCACCCAACAGATCATCGCGCACGAAACTGGCGTCACCAATACCATCGATCCCGGTGGCAGGCTCTTACGCCATTGAGCAGTTGACCAACGAAATTGAGGCGGGCGCCCAGACGTACATCGACAAAATTCACGCTATGGGCGGCCCTCTTAGAGGGGACACTGCGGGCCATCAGTCGGTTTCATCCAGGGCGAAATTCAAAAAGCGGCCTACGAGTTTCAACGCGCGGTGGAGAAAAATGAGCAAATCGTGGTGGGCGTAAACGATTTTAAAGTGGAAGAAGAACGGCCCATTACAATTCTGCGCGTCGAGGAGCAAATCGCTCGCGACCAGATCGAGAGGCTCAAGGCCTTCCGTCTGAGGCGAGATTCGGCGCGCGTCAAGACAGTTCTTGCTGAATTGGCCCGGCGAGCGGCGAGTGCTGAGAATCTCTTGCCCGCCATTCTTGAAGCCGTCGAAAATAGCGCTACAGTTGGCGAAATTTCAGATACGCTGCGAAGGGTGTTCGGCGAATATCAGGAGTCCGTCGTAATTTAATTCTCACCATGAAACTAATCCTGGCTTCCTCCTCGCCGCGTCGCGCTGAAATTTTGCGAGACGCGGGCATGAGCTTTACGGTCATGTCTTCGGCAGCAGACGAAACGCCGATCCCGGGCGAATCGCCAAATGAGTACGTTCATCGGCTGGCGTGCGCAAAAGCGGAACTGGTCGCCGCACGCTCGGTAGGTCCTGCGATTATTATCGGCGATGACACGGTAGTGGTGCTGGATGGCCAAATCATCGGCAAGCCGCGTTCCGCGGAGGGACGCACACGGGAACGCTGCAGTTGCTCTCCGGCCGCACCCACTCGGTAGTGACAGGCGTCATGCTGATTCGTCTTCCCGATGCCGAGCGGCGCGGTTTTATGGAAACCACGCAGGTCCAGTTTTCCGCGATTTCGCCGGAGGAAATTTCGCGCTACCTGGCCACCGATGAGCCTTACGACAAGGCAGGCGCTTACGCCATCCAAGGCCGGGCCGGACGATATATCGCACGTATCGGAGGCTGCTACTTCAACGTGGTGGGCATGCCGCTGGCGCGCTTGTGGCAAGAACTCACGGCGCTGGGCTGGTCAGATGAATTTCTTGATTAAGACGAGCGGCGATCCTGAAGCTCAAGCCTTCCTGAGGGCGTACATCATTCGAACGGCATGTCGACGCCGACAATTGCGCGTGCTGAAAGAAACCGTGTTCCAAATCGAATGAAAGCGTCTTATTCGGCTAACGAAATGTCGTTTCACGTGAAACCATGTGGCCAAAATGTTGTTTCACGTGGAACAGATTGTGTTTGATCGTCCAACGAAAATGTTGTTTCACGTGAAACAGAATGCGTTCGAACGTGAGTGGTGTTCGAACGCGCAACTGGTTCAAACGGTCATTGAGCATTCGAATGGCGCAGCCTGTTTAGCTCGCAAAACAAAAAGGCGGCTTATTTGGCCGCCCTTTTAAACGAAAATTTTCTGTTCTTGCGGTTTAGTCGACGCAAGACGTAGACTTATCCGAGTTTTTTCTCTTCGGCCGGTTTCTCGGTCGGGATCGCTCGGTAGCGCCGGCGGCGTCGGCGGAATCACGGTCTGCGACTTGAGTCTGATTGTTCTCCGTGCATGCCTTCCTTGAAACCTCGAACGCCTTCGCCCATGCCCCGCATCAATTCAGGAATCTTACGCCCACCAAAGAGAACCAGGATCACCACCAGGATAATCAGCCAGTGCATCGGAAATTCCATAATCGCCTTCACCGCTACGACAAATAATCGTCGAAAAGCCCCGCCAAAGCACAGCTAACCGGAACCTAAAGTATAACACGCTCGTCGCCCGCCCGGCGGGTCAACCGCTTCGCGGTCCAGGTACTCCAGCAAAGGGTATCGCATACTTTCGCGTGATCCCGGTAAGGTCCTTAAAGCCAGGCACGGAGATGCGTTCTCCCTTGCTCTTCTTATACGTCGAAAGCAGCTGTTTCAGATGCGTAAGCGCCGCTTGATGGAAGATCAAGCTCAGGCTGAGACTCGTACCAAGCTGTTTTCGCGCAACAGAATATGCGACGATTTCCGGCCCGTTTGGCTTCCATCGGATAGGCTCGGAAAGCGCCCTCCTTTCACCGGGGCACTGCCAGGCCGCCGGCGCGGAATGCCGCCTCAATTTTTCCCTTGGCGGCTTGCTCGTCAGGTTGCAGGGTGGATGCCGCTGCCTGCGCGTTTAACAATTTCGCCCTGCACCTCTAACTTTTTCTGCGCGGTCAACTGGGCCAGCGCGGCGCGAAATATCCGCGGGTTTCACACGCCGTCCTATACTAGACCGCAAATCTTCACGGGTTATTCCGGGCATCAGTGGATTTTCGCGTTGAAAGCGATCGATCTTGTCATTGATGGCGCTGCACATACTTTCAAATATGCCCGCGGCTAGCAACAAGGGGCGCTCATCGCCAATAGTTTTCACGGCTTTGGAGGACGATAGGGCCCTTATGGTTTCCTGAGTGTCCGTCTGCCGCCATCCGGTGTGGGCTGCTATTTCATCATAAAGTAATCCCATGGGCGCTCGCGCCACGATGGCCGCAAGCACGTCGTTCCGTATGCCGTCGCGAAGAGTTTCGAGAAATTTGACCCTCCCGGTATCGCGCGAAAGAGGGCACCGCGCAGGATCAAGACTACGCCGCCTCCAATGGTAGTGACCGGAGAAAATTGCCGCACGATGAAGCGCTCGCCCGCTGTCAGCACCATTTCATCCTGGAGGCGAAGATGAGCCAGGGCGATTTTTCCGGGAGCAAGCTCGCCGGCGCCGTAGAACGAAATTTCCGCGATGGTTTCGGCGGTTGCGGCATGAAGATGTACGCGCTCGCGATGTTTTAACTTGTGCGTTCCAGGCAACAACGTAAATTGCGCGTCAATTCTGCGCGTTGCCCGAAAATTTCCGGGCTTCGCCAGGGTCATCCCGCGCCGCACGGCGGTGTGATCAATTCCCGCGAGGTTTACAGGCCGTGCGTTGACCGGCGGATGCCTGTGCAACAGTCTGTCCGCCGGTTTGCACACCGCGAACACGAAGTCGCTCACCGCCAGGCAAGAGTTCCACCTCATCGCCAGTTTGCACAGCGCCGGAGATCAACGTGCCGGTTACAACTGTTCCAAAGCCTTTATCGCGAAGGCCCGATCGATGGGCGGACAAACGGTCGTGTGGCGTCCTTGCCGCTGACTTTTATGTCGCAGCATGGTGCAGCGCTCGCTTTGATTCCGGGAGGCCAGCCCCGGTTTTGGCGCTGACGGGCACAATTGCCGAGCCATCGAGAAAAGATCCACGCACATATTCTTCAATCTCCAATTGTGCCAGTGTCAGACCGTTGTCATCGACGAGATCGCATTTAGTGAGCGCGATCACTCCTTGTTTCACTCCCAGCAGTCTGCAAATATCAAAATGTTCTCGCGTTTGCGGCTTGATGGATTCGTCGGCTGCAATCACCAGCATCATCAGATCGATTCCCGCAGCGCCAGCCAGCATGTTGCTCACAAATCGTTCATGGCCAGGCACGTCAATGAATCCAAATCGGATTCCCGCGTCTTGCAGAAAAGCAAAGCCGAGATCAATGGTGATACCTCGGCGTTTTTCTTCCGCAAGGCGGTCCGGATCCGTGCCGGTGAGCGCTTCAACCATGGAAGATTTGCCGTGGTCTATATGCCCCGCGGTGCCGACAATCACGCTTTTAAGATTTGCAGTCATAAAAGATAAATTTTATTTGAAATCCTAGAGCGTCACAGCAACCGCCACTGTTCGCTTTCATTCAGCATTCCGACCTCTGCGTGCTAGAATCAGCCCATCCGCATGAGTCGCCTTTGTTGCACGCGTTTCGAACGCGCAGCCCGCAAGCTCGGGTGGTTGCGCATCGCCGGTCTCGATGAAGCCGGTCGCGGCGCGCTGTTCGGCCCAGTGGTCGCCGCGGCGGTGATTCTGAATCCCAAGCGGCGCATCGTCGGCCTGGACGATTCCAAGAAACTGGTGGCCGAGCGCCGCGGGGAGCTTGCGCCGCGAATTCGCGAGCACGCGTTGGCATGGTCGGTCGCGGAGATCAATGCGCAACGCATTGATGCCTGGAATATTTATCAAGCCAGCCGCCAGGCCATGACCGCGGCCCTCAATCAGCTTGCCATTGTTCCCGATTATCTGCTGCTGGACGCCATCAAACTGGATGTTTTGATCGAGCAAAAATCCCTGATTCACGGAGATGGCCGCAGCGTGTCGATCGCCGCTGCTTCCATTCTGGCTAAAACCCATCGTGATGCACGCATGCAGGAATGGGACGCAGTCTATCCCCAGTACGGCCTCGCGCGCCATAAAGGGTACGCCACCGCCGACCATCTGGAGGCCTTGCGGCAGCACGGGCCTAGCCCTCTGCATCGTCACTCCTTTGCGCCGGTGCGCGAATCCAACTGCTGGGCCGTGGGCGCTACCCAAATCTCATTTCTGCAGGACATAGAATCGCCGGAGGGCTCCGCAGAGCCGGCCATCGTTCCATTACAAAATGCGTAAACTCAAACAAAAAACCTCGGTTACTGGTCTTCGCCGGCGCTTCGCCGTGAGGTTTCGGGAGTAAACGCTGATAACTGGCTGCTCACAGGGGACTTTGCCTTCATTGACTTGTTTTTCTTCAGCCTGTTAGCGTAACAGGATAGCGTTGCGGGTCACCAACGAGCCCCAGCGAACGAGGAGAAGGTCTCGGACAGAGTTCAAAGGTCCGCTGGGATGCCAGTTGGCAGCCCGGTGGTCAAACACGTTTAATGTCCCGGTTAACGCATGGCTTATAACAAAAGCAAATACGTCGAAGCCGCCCAGAAGCTGTTAAATCAGGGCAAAGTTGCGCAGGCTATCGCCGAATACCAGCAAGTTCTCAAATTCGAGCCCCGTGATCAAGTCACGCTGATGACTGTAGGGGAGCTGTACATTCGCCAGGGCGAAACTTTCCAGGCCATCGATTATTTTGAGCGGCTCGCGCAGATTTTTGGGGGAGACGGGTTTCTCACCAAGGCGATTGCCGTTTACAAACGCATCGCTAAACTCGCGCCGGAAGAAATTCGTCCGCTGGAAAAACTTGCCGACCTTTACGTGCAGCAAGGGGTGATGAGCGAAGCGCGCCCGCTGTTTCTGCAACTGGCGGAAATTCATCTGAAACACAATCGCCAGCCGGAAGCGGTCAACCTGCTGAAGAAGCTTCTTATTGCTGAGCCGGATAACTTGCGGATACAGGTGCGGCTTGCCGATCTGTATCAAGCCATGGGGCAAAGCAAAGAGGCGACGGATGCCTACGTGTCCGCGGCGCAACGTGCGTTGGCCCGTGGCGACCAGGCGGAATGCGAAAAATTGGCGGACAAAGCGCTAAAGATGAATCCGAAGAACCTGGCCGCGGTGATCGTAAAGCGCGTCGTACTCATCGGCGCGGCAATATCACACAGGCGGCGGAAATTCTCGAACACGTGCCCGATCTGGAAAAGGGCGGCGAACAAGCTGAACTGCTCCTTGATCTGTATCTCAAGAGTGTGAAATGGGATAAGGCCACGGCGCTGGCGTTGAAGAATTTTCGAAGCCGACGAAAAAAATTTAGGTCTCACGCAAAAAGTTGACGGAAGCGCTACTGCAGTCTGGTCAAGGCGACACAGGCCATGGCGTATGCTTTCGGCGCATCCGTATTCCGATGATGGATGCAGGTGAGCACGAAGGCGATCGCAACTGTTGAGGGGCCTGGCGGAAAGAATGCCCGGGCGGGCTGGAGCCGCTGGAATGGCTGGTGGATAGTTCGGGCGGACGAGCGATTCGTTCCGTTTGCCGGATGCACTGGCGAACCTGGGCGATGCGCTGGTGGCCAACGGCAAGATGGAGCGCGCCAAAGCGATTGTAGAGCAACTGGTTGACCGCGACCCGGAAAACGATTCTGCCAAGCGGAAGTTGAATGATGTGCTGCGCAAGATGGGGACGTGCCGGCTGAGCCAAGCCGATTCCTGAACCCGCAGAAATGCCGGAAACGCTGCAAGCGGAATTCAACAACGCGCCAGCGGCCAAGGTGCGCGCGGGATTCCGGCGGCCGAGGAAGCGCCCAGCGTAGCGGCTGCAGGCGGCGCTGCAGCAGAAGCCTTCGATAGTGAACAGGAACTCGATGAAGAAACCCAGAAATTTATCGCGCAATCGCTGACGGACGTGGACCTTTTCGCCAGCTACGGCCTGACCCAAAAAGCGATTGGCTTACTGGAAGCGATTTTGCGGCGCGCGCCCATGCACACGCCAACACTTGAAAAGCTCCTGGATTTTGTTCTCGGCGCGGGAGATGACCGGCGCACCGCGGAACTTCGGCGCGGCTTGAAAAACTGCATACCGAAAGCGGAGACAAGCGCGGCGTCGAACGATTTGGCGACTGCGCCGCCGCTTCCAGCGCTCTGCCGGCCTAACGGATGAACAACTGGCTGCCGCCCGCGACGCCGCTTTAACAGAGCGCTTCCCTGTCGCCGCCGAATCCAGGGATGTCGACAGTGATGAGTTTCCCACGTTCGAAATCGCGCCCGAGCCTGTGGCTGCTGAAGATGGCGCCGAGCCGGCTTCGGAATTTTCGCCTCCCGCTCCAGTGGAAACTGCATCTATCATCCGTCCGGCTCGCATGCCAAGGATGTTCACGAAGTTGATTTGTCCGACGAATGGTGTTCGGTGCTGCAGGAAGTGGAACCCACAGAAGCTCACACTAAAGCTACCGCGCAGGAGCATTCCGCATCGCCAACGGAATTTGAAATCAATGCCGAGCCGGTAGCTGAACACGATGCAAAAGCATCCTTATTGGAACCCGCGCAGCCGCCATCGCCGCTCGTTCCTCCGGTTGATATGCCTGCGTATGCTGAATTCCAGGTGTCGGCGCAGGAAATTCCGGCGGAAACTGACGCAGAACAGATTGCGTCGCCGGAAGAAATCAGCCTTCCCGAAGCTTTGGCTGAAGCGCCCGCTCCTGCAGCTGAGGAAAAAGCCTCCCGGAACTGTCTCCTGCGGAACCGAGTCATGCGACCGCAAAATCCGGCGAGCCGGAATCTGAATTTGAATTAGATCAGGATTACGACCTGATTCTGGAACCAGAGAAATTGGTGCCGGCGCACAGCCAGAAGCCTCCGGACATTCCGATTCAGGTTCACGCGGCCGAGTCCGATGCGAATCACGACGAAGAGCTGGTGGGCAAGAATTCCGCCGGGCCGCCTACGGGCAGCGATTTTGCATCCGATCACTTCCTTGCGGACCTCGCGAACGAGATCGAGGATCTGGGCCTGGGTGGCTTGACGCCGTCGTACTCGAAGGCCTCGACGGAAGCCCCGGTCAAGAATATCGACAAATCAAATCTGAGCGACTCGGGGCCTTTGAAGGAAGTCTTTAACGAGTTCCGCGCCGAACTTGGGGAGATGGGTTCCGACGAACGAGGATTTGGAACGCACTACAACCTTGGCACGGCGTTCCGCGAAATGGGTTTGCTGGAGGAAGCCATCAGCGAATTCCAAAAAGTAGCCAAAGCCAACGAGCGCGGCCGTCCTTTCCGCTATGCCATGCAGTGCTGCACGCTGCTCGGTCTGGCGTTCATGGAGAAAGGCCAGCCGGGTATCGCGGCCATCTGGTATGAGCGCGCTCTGGAGACTCCGGGAGTGGAGCCGGAAAGCATTCTCGCCTTGCGGTATGATTTGGGCATTGCCCAGGAATCGGCTGGAGAACCAGAAGCGGCGCTAAAAAGTTTTTCCAAGGTCTACGCGATGAATATCGACTATCGCGACGTGGCCGAACGCATCGCCGCTCTCCAGAAGCCTAGCCGCTGACGCCTGGATGTTCGGTAAGCCGCGTTAGGCGGAGACCCCTCAGTTATGAATCGTGTGTTACGCGCATTGTTGATTATTTATGTTTTGAGATGGGCGCTCTGCTGCTCTATCTTCCGTGGACGAATTTCTGGGAACAAAACTATTTCCTGAGCCACTTTCCGTCACTTTTGCCGGTGCTGCTACATCCTTCGTTCCGGGGCTTGGTTAGTGGGATTGGCGTGCTGGATATTTTTTTGGCGTTTGGTTTGATTCGTCCGCGACCGGAACCCCCTCGTGTTCCATCCCAGTAGATTGCCGCGGGTACCGATTCTTTGTTATGTCACCGATCGCAAGGGCCTCGCATTTACGGATGACGATCGAACTGAGGCGGTGCTGAAGCGCGTCGCTACCGCAGCGGCGGTCGGGATGGATTGGATACAGATACGGGAAAAAGATTTCTCAGGCAAGCAACAATCATCCTTCACTCGCGCGACTGTCGCGCAAACATCACAAATCAACGAACGCGACGGAACTCAAACACGAATTATCGTCAACGACCGCCTCGACGTGGCGCTATCGGAACACACAGGTGGAGTTCATCTTGGCGAGCAGTCTTTAGCTGTCTACGACGTTTGCAAATGGCTAGCTGCAAAACCGGATCTTGCGGAAAGTGACAAATTTCTAGTTGGAGTTTCTTGCCACTCGGTTCAGGCGGCAGCGAGGGCGGCACGCGACGGCGCTGATTACATTTTCTTTGGTCCGGTCTTTGCGACGCCGTCTAAGGCATCATTCGGCGCCCCGCAAGGCCTCGAACGATTGGCAAAAGTTTGCTCTTCCGTATCGATTCCTGTGCTCGCCATCGGCGGAATTACTCTTGACAACGCTTCCGATTGTTTCGCCGCGCGCGCCGCAGGTATCGCCGCCATCCGACTTTTTCAAGACGCGGAGAATCTGGCGACCCTGGTTACCGACTTGCGTGCCAGTTTCCGCTAAGGCCCGCCGTTCCCCATGGGGATCACGTGGGGATCGCTGGTGGCAACAGTTTTGCCGTTCTTGTCTATCACCGCCACCTGGTAAAGATAGTCTTTAAAGGGAGTCGCGTTCGCGGTGATAGTTTGAGCGTCTGTAACTTGCTTATGATGCTTACCGCTAACTGCCGGACTTGTATCGGGTTTCGACGGGATCGTAGCCAACCCCGATTCAAATAAATCGTTGGTCTTGGCAGCCTTGGTCACATCGAATTGCGTTGTGAAGGAGCTGTCGTCATCCGTAAACCAACGAATCTTGTCGCCGACGCAGACGAAGATGAATTGATCTACCGGCGCTACCTGGCCATTTTTAATTTCGACATCCACCATTTTATCGGGGCTGCATGCGACATACTTCAGGTTGTAGGATTTGTTCCGATTCGAGTCCGCTTGTGTATCTTTCTGAGGTTCAGGTTTGTTCAATTCGCACCCATAACTCATCATCACCACTCCCACGATCAATCCACGCACTACGAGTCTCCACATTGGCTTTCCGGTCATGAAATCTTTCCTTTCTTATTCTTAATTTCACATTGGTATTACGTGTGGATCACTTGCCGCAACGGGCTTGCCGTTATTAACGGTGGGCGGAATCGAGTAAGAGTAATCTTTAAATTTAATCGCTTTCTTACTCACTTTTTGAGCGTCAGTGACGTACTTGTGCGTACCGCTCGGATCTGGTTTGGACGGGAGCTGCGTTGGTGATAACTCAAATAAGTCACCCGGGTTAGTGAGCGGATCAAAGATTATGGTGAACATAAAATTGGGATCGTCCGTAAACCATTGAACGTTGTTCCCGGCACACACGAAAATAGCCTCGTCGTCAGGGGATGATACGCCACTGGTTGTGACAGAGACTGATACGTCAGAATCGCACTTAACGTGCTTTAGATTGTGCGACGTTTGTTGTGGGCTGGGCGTTTTGAAGTTGCAGGCGTAGGTGGTCATTAGAACACTAAGGATAAAGCCACTGCGTATCGCTATTCGCAAAATTACTTTGCTGGTCATGTGGACTTTCCTTTCTTGTTCTCTTGCGAAATGAGGGCCCTGAAGCGTGGGTCGTTCTCTAACACCGAGAAATTTGGCGTATCACGCACGCCTGCTGCCGGGTATCCCGCAGCCACCGCGCGCTCCAACTTATCCAGCGACTTTTTCTGATCTCCCGCCTGGATATAAACCATTGCGGCGAAAAATAACACTTCTGGATCGCGCGGGGCCAGTTTTTCCGCTTCGCCAATGCGAAGCTGGGCTTTTTGCTTTTCGCCTAGCATGGCGTGGTATTCCGCCAGGTAGCTCAGCATGTGCGCGTCTCGCGGATTGATTTTGCGCTGCTCCTCGCCGAGCTCCAACGCCTTGCGGTAAGCGCCGGCGGCGCGTTCGCGCATTCCTGGCGCCCAATAATACGCGTCTCCCAGGTTCCCCCAGATCTCGTAATTTTTGGCATCCAGAGTGGTCGCCTCTTCCAGCGAGTGCGCCGCATCCGTGTAACGTTTGGACTGAAAATAGGCCGTGGCCAGGTTCGACATGCCATCCCCGGTTTTGCGAATCTTCAAGGACTGGTTCAGCGGCTCAATCGCTTCGCTGTAGCGCCCTTGCTGGATGCGCGTGCTACCCAGGTTCGCGTAGCCAACAAAGCTGTCCGGAACCAGCGAGGTGACTTGCGTGTACATCTGCGCGGCTTCCTCCAACCTGCCATTGCGCAAATAAAAAGTGCCCAGCCGGTTGTAGCCAGCCCAATAATCGGGTCGCAACGCGATGACCGCCTTGTAGGATTGCTCCGCTTCCTGCAAACGGTTGAGGCTTTCATAGGCGCGCGCAAGGCCGGTTTGCGCGGCATCCAGCGTTGGTTCGCTCTGTGAGGCTTGCTGATATTCTTTGGCAGCCAGCTCGTATTTTCCGGTGCCCTGATACACACGCCCGAGGCAGGTATGTCCTTGGGTCAAATTTGGATCTTTCTCCAGCGCAATCTGACAGGCTTTGGTCGCGTCGGTCACCAGATGTTTGTCGTGGGTGTGCTCGAATTTTTGCCAATAAGCTTGGCCCAAACCAGCGTAGGCGCCCGCAAACCCGCTGTCTTTTTCGAGTGCGTGACGAAATACGCTGATGGCGTTATCGATATTTTCTTCCTTGTCGTAATTTTGCAAATAGCCCAAGCCGCGCAAATAGAAATCATAAGCAGCCGGTTCGGAAGTGCCGTGAGCCGCCAAAGTTTTCTTTTCTTGTGGCTCCAGTTCCAGTTTTAAAAGCTCCGTGACTCGCGCGGAGACCTGGTCCTGCAACGCAAAGGGATCGGACGCTCCCGCGGTAATCGTGCCGCCGCGAAGCTGTTCATGCGTGCGGGCATCTACGAGGGAATAATTCACGCGAACTTGTCCGGCGGCTCGCTGGATACTCAACATTAATCCATAGTTCACTCCGAACTCTTGGCGAGCGGCTTCCAGGGTCTGCACGTGATGCGCACGCATTTCGCTCGGAGGAATCACTGCCAGGTGGTGGCGTTCGGACAATTCCGTCAAACCGGAAGTAAGCGTGTCCACCAGGCCGCTGTCGAAGGCTCCCTCACCCCCCTGCGAATTCGTATCCGGGGCAATCACGGCGAGCTGCACTCGGTCACCCACAACCTCGGCTGAGGTCTTCGGTATGTTGGGAGATCTTTTTGCCAGCCACCACAGTGCACTCGCAGTAATCAGCGCCAGCGTGGCAGCGGCGGCCACCCACCGGACCCATCCAAGCTTCGGTTTTTCGCGGACAGTGGAGACGATCCCCACCGCCGATGACGGTTCCAGCGCTTCCAGGGCAGCGCGAACTTCGCCGGCCCGTTGATATCTGCGCGACGGCTCTTTCTCAAGACTCCGGCGAATCACCGCTGCTAGTCCAGGCGGCACGGTTTCGGGCAGCGCCGGAATTGGCTCATTGATGATGCCGGTGCAAAGACGATAAAGATTGTCTCCGCTGAATGGCTTTACGCCCGCGGCCATCTCATACATCACGATTCCCAGCGCCCAGATGTCGCTGCGGGCCGACGCGTCGCCGCCCTCGAGTTGTTCTGGCGACATGTACGGCATGGTTCCTGCCAAGCCGATGGTGGTGGCGGTCACCGCTTGCAAGGTCTTGCGAGTTACGTCATTTGGATCGGTTCGCTTGGCGAGTCCGAAATCAAGGATTTTCGCGTCACCCTCCGGTGTAATTACGATATTCAACGGCTTCAAATCCCGGTGGATCACGCCGCGCGCGTGGGCATGCTCCAAAGCTCCGGCGATTTGACGCGCATATCTCACTACGCTGGACGTGGACATGCGGCCGTCGCGAATCGATTCGGACAGCGGCCGGCCCTCGACAAACTCCATGGCGATGAACATCTCGCCTTGTTCTTCAGCTACTTCGTAAATGGTGCAGATGTTGGGATGATTCAGAGCGGAGGCAGTGCGAGCTTCTTCTCGAAAGCGCTGGACTTGCTTCGGATCACGAACAATTTGAGGTGGGAGAAATTTCAGTGCGACGGTGCGGCCCAGCGCGGTGTCTTCAGCCCGATATACCACACCCATTCCGCCACTGCCCAAGGGCTCTAAAAGCCGGTAATGCGACACCAAGGCGCTCGGCACAGGCACCGCCACGGGAGGAAACCAACACGCTTGCGGACATCGCATCGTGCTTTTTGAAAGACAATCGCTGCGCGCATATTAGGCCGCGGTTAACCCGCAAGTCAACGCGGAGTTGATTGCGACTTAACCTCTGCGTCGTCAGATCGAAACTGTGGACGTTGGGAGGTTGAGGTGCTGTAGAAAAGATAAGGCTAATAAAACCCTAACTCAAGCGCTAAGCCAGCGCCCTATCGGCTTCCACGATTGCGTGTGATCGCAAATCACCCGCAGCGCCGCCGTCAGCGGAATTGCCAGCAACAACCCCATTCCGCCCCAGATCCATCCCCAAAAAAGCAGCGCGATGGTGATGGACAAGGCATTTAATCGCACCTTCTTGCCCACTAACGCCGGCGCCAGCAAATTATTCGCGAGCATATGAATCGCCATCAACACACCCGCGATCAGCGCGTAAGACGCCGCGGAGTGTAGTTTCGCAAGCGCGATCAGAAATGGCGGCAACCACGACAGGACTGCGCCAAAATAGGGAACCATATTCAACAATCCCGAAACTATGCCTATCAATATCGGGTAGTCCAAGTCCATGGCCCAGAAAACACGCTGCTCGCAGCTATCACGATCAGCGTCATCAGCGACATACCCACCAGGTAGTCGCGCAGCACATCGCGCAAGTCTTCCAAAGTTTCCTTTACCGACGTTCTTCGCGACACTGGAAATAATTGCAGGGTGCTGTGCCACACCTCCTGCTTTTCCGCCAACATAAAAAATACCAGGAAGGGAACAAAGGTAACTTCCAGAACTAGCCCGGACAACGATCCGATGATGTGCACCGCCGCAGCGCGCAGGGCGTTTTCCGCGCCGACCACAGTCTTGGATGGACCTTTGTGCTGGGAAGGCTGGGAGGGCAACTCGCCCTCACTGACCTGGCTTTCGATACCGTTTATTTTTGTTTCTACAGAATTCACCGCATTCCTGAGTGTCCCGCTATACTTCGGCCAATTTGCTGCAAAGTCCGATCCCCGCGAAAACAATCCGTAACCCACGGCGCCCAGAACGCCAATCAAAAACAGCACGGTAATCATGGATGCCAGGGTGCGTGGCATGCGCATTCGTTCCAAAAACTCCACAATAGGATCCAGAAAATATGCGATTAGAATGGCCAGCAGCAGGGTGATGAGAACGCTCGCGGCAAAATAGAGAAAAACCAGAATGAGCGCCACGGCCAGAAGCTTAAGACTGACGTTTGAAATCAAAATATGAGGCTTGGGGCCTGGGGTGGGTCGAACTTCAGCGGTGGATAGGACGGGCTCCATGCACGAAAAGGTAACATATCCGTGAATGCCAGCATGACTTTGTGCGCTATCCGGTCGCTCAAATCACAATCCCTGCTTACGGACCGCGCTAGGCGAAGTTACCCACACGGAATGCACCATGGAAACAAAGCGCGGATTCTTGTCCCGGCGGCCCGATGACGGCGTGCTAAACTTTTTGACCGGGTGCTCGCCCAACGGCATTCGCTCATTTTGGACGGCTTGGTATCGCGCCGTCGAACAACTTCACCAATGCCTAAATCGCTCTTTGGTACCGACGGTATTCGCGGCGTTCCCGGTACACCGCCGCTCGACGATGCCACCTTGTTTGCCACCGGACACGCTCTCGGTTCCTATTTGCATCGCGAACATTCTGCCGCGCGCGTGCTTATCGGCATGGATACGCGCGAATCCGGGCCGCACATTGCAGCGGTTTTGGCTGCTGGACTCTCGCAAGGCCGCGCATCGGTGGCCTTCGCGGGAGTGATTACCACGCCAGGAGTTGCGTGCCTGGTGCGGCAGAATGATTTTGAAGCCGGAGTGGTGATTTCGGCGTCCCACAATCCCTTCCATGACAATGGCGTAAAACTTTTTTCTCACGCGGGGATGAAATTTCCCGACGTGACGGAAGAAGTGTTGGAGATGGAGATCATTAAGCATCGCGACAAAAATAAATTCGCGCGCATTTCTGCGCCCGCCCTCGTCGCCGATCAATCTTTGGACGCGGAATATCTCGCCAATTTGCGAGAGCGAGTAATACCAGGCGCGAAATTGAATGGATTGCGCATGGTGCTGGATTGCGCCAATGGCGCCGCGTTTAAACTTGGACCCGAACTATTTCGCTCTTTCGGCGTCCAAGTAATCTCCATGGGTGACTCGCCGGATGGCCGGAATATCAACGCGGGCTGCGGTTCCCTGCATCTGGAAGGGCTCAGGAAACGCGTTCTCGCGGAACGGGCCACTCTGGGGGTGGCTTTCGATGGCGACGCTGACCGCGCTCTGTTTGTTTCGGCCGACGGACGAATCGTGAATGGCGACGGAGTGATGCTGGCTGTGGCGCGTTACCTGAAGGCTGAAAATAAGCTCAAAGGTAACCGCGTCGTGGGAACCTCCATGTCTAATTTGGGCTTGGAACGCGTTATGGATGCGGAAGGTATCACGTTGGCGCGTACCGATGTCGGTGACCGCTACGTACTCGAAGAAATGCTCCGCAGCGGGAGCGTATTAGGCGGCGAACAGTCCGGCCACATCATTTTCCTGGATGACAGCCCGGCGGGCGATGGCCTGCTGACGGCCCTCAAGATTGCTTCATTGGTATCCATGAATGGCGTGCTCACGGATTTAACAAAGGGGTTGAAGGACTACCCGCAGATCATCGTGAATGTGAAGGTTCGGTCAAAGCCTCCGCTCGATACGCTACCTGCGGTCTCGCGAGCGTTGTCCGATGCCAACTCCGCGCTGGGCCAAAGTGGTCGCATAGTTCTTCGATACTCAGGCACGGAGCCTCTCGCCCGAGTCATGGTGGAAGCTGAACACGATGCGGATGTGCAGCGCTTCAGCCAGTCGGTGGCGGACGCGCTTCGAGCTTCTATCGGCGCCTAGACAATCCGGCAGTTAAATGCGAAGCGTTGCGGCTATAGAAGTATGCGAATGTGCGTAGCTTTGCTCATCGATTCTTGAGGGGTCGTAAAATCAGCGAGTGCGATCAGAAATAAAAAATAACGATATTGTAGTTTTTGCTGCTGGAAAATTCATCGCGAAGCATGGGCTGGTGAGTGCGACCCGCTCCCAAACAACATAGAAGGCGCTCTAAATTCTGTGAGATTTTGTAGGCTCCAAGAGTGGTCACGAATCTTAATCCGGGGTTAATTTGCGTTAACCTTCTTGCTTTCAATTACTTTGAATCGCAATTTTCCATGAGTGCTGGCTGGCACAACACTTGCTCTTCACTTGGCAACTTTAAAAAGATTGGCTTCCCGGGGTGGCCGGACCCGAACCTCGACTCGGTTTCCGGTTTTGGGGCGTCAATTCAAAAAGGGGGCTTGCACCAGCCCCCTTTTTTCATTTCTGGTGCCCGCGCGACGCACTAGTGTTGTGTTACATAAATAAGTGACACATAGCCTGATTTATGTTATACAGGCTCATGTTCACTGCCTACGAACCGTTTCAACTGCCACCTCAAGAACGTGATCGCCTGCAACAAATCGTGCGAACGACCATCCTCTCGGCCGGGCTCGTCCGGCGGGCGCGCGTGTTGTTGCTGTTGGCCGAAGGAGTCTCTGTGCGACAGATCCAAGCGCAGACGGGGATGAGCCCGCGGCGCATTCAGCACTGGAAGAGGAGTTGGCAGAACAAAGGGCTGGATGGTCTGCTGGATGCTCCCCGTGCGGGTAGACCGAAGAAGCTGACGGTGGCAAAGGAGGCGGCCATCCTGGCGGCCACCGAAGAGCATCCCCCGGGATCCACCACGCATTGGTCCACGCGCCGGCTGGCTCGACGATTGGGGGTGAGCAACGTCACGGTCATGCGGGTCTGGCACAAGGCTGGGCTGCAGCCTCACCGGCTGCGCCGCTACATGGCCAGCCCGGACCCGAACTTTGAAGCCAAGGCCAAAGACATTCTGGGTTTGTACTTGCATCCTCCTGAGAACACAGCCGTTTTTTGCATCGACGAGAAAACCGCGATCCAGGCTCTGGACCGCACGCAACCGGCGTTACCGCTGCAACCCAACCGGCCGGAACGTCAGACCGTCGAGTACGTGCGACACGGAACCGTCTCGCTGTTAGCCGCTTTGGAAGTGCACAGCGGGAAGGTGGTAGGACGGTGCGTGGCACGCCACACCAGCGAGGAGTTCGTGAACTTCCTGGAGGAAGCCGTAGCCACTCATCGACGCAAGGCCATCCACGTGATCCTGGATAACCTTGCGGTGCACAAAGCTCCCGTCGTGCAGGCTTGGGCCAAAGAGCACCCCCAGGTGACTTTTCATTTCACTCCCACCTATGCCTCTTGGCTGAACCAAATCGAAATTTGGTTGGGGATGATCACCCGAGACTGCATCCGGCGTGGCGTGTTTCACTCGGTGTTGGATTTGGCGCACAAAATCATGACCTACATCCGGTTCTATAACCGCAACGCTCAGCCGTTCCACTGGACTTACCGCAACCCAAGAAAACGTATTCGCGTGTCACCTTCTTCGGTAACGCGACACTAGCTTCTAAGTTGGCACTCGGCCCTGAACACAAGAGAATCACCCCGCGACCTTGTAAAACCGAAAAGTTGGATATGAGTGCACTGCAGCTTGAGGCAAAGATGCGGCCAACAAGGTGAGCGGCCGGTGGGGGTTCCGGCCGCTCGGGCGTGGGGATGGAGGGAAACGTAATCCGAAGCTGTTCTTAACTTCCCGTCATTATGCTGCGCTCGCGAGCAGCACAACGGCACACAGGAGCAGCCGTAACCGCCCCGGAAGCCGCGATCAACTTCCGATCACAATTGCGATTGTGCTTCGTAACGGTTCGGCGGTCGATAGCTCCGTCGTTCCATTTCACCCGGTACTTTCCGCCTTATGCTTCCGTACCGTTTCACAAGTACCTTGGTACCGTTGGCCCACACAATCGGGAATGGCAATCTCCAGAAAGCCGGTGTGCCAGGCTATACCCTCTAAATTTCTCCTCATCTTTTTCAGCTGCGGCTCTACAGAGTGGCACTCCAGAAGAATCTGCACTGGCCGGAAGGTCTGAAAAGCTTCAGGCGCTCGCCACTTCCCACCGCGATACGTTATTCTTCCATCCCATGCATGATCTAAGTTACTTTCGTGAGCACCTCGATCTTTTCGCGGACATGGCTGCCAAACGCGGCGCCACCCTGGATCTCGACGCTTTCCGCGCTCTAGACAAAGAGCGTCGCGAACTCATCACAAAGAATGAGCAACGCAAAGCGCAACGCAACAAAGCCAGCGGCGAAATCGCGCGCCTCAAAAAAGAAAAGCAGCCTGCCGATGCCATCATTTCGGAGATGAAACAGGTCTCTGAACTCATCAAGCAGAGCGATGAGCGCATTAGCCAGCTTGACGATACGCAACGCGAGCTGCTGCTTACCATTCCTAATATCCCGCATTCCAGTGTGCCGGTGGGCTCCAGTGCCGCGGACAACGTAGAAGTACGCCGCTGGAGCGCGCCGCCAAAGTTTGATTTCGCGCCTCGCCCGCACTGGGAAGTCGGGGAGCGCGCGGGAATTCTGGATCTGTCCGCCGCGGCCAAAATCACCGGTGCCCGTTTTGCGGTCTATAAAGGCTGGGGAGCACGCCTCGAACGCGCACTCGCAAATTTCTTTCTCGATGTACACACCCGTGAACACGGTTACACGGAAATTTTGCCGCCCTTTTTAGTGAACAGCGCCTCGCTTATGGGGTCCGGCCAATTACCAAAATTCGCTGCAGACCTTTTCAAAATTGAGGGCACTGACTTCTGGCTCACGCCCACGTCGGAAGTCGAGCTACACAATCTTTATCGCGACGAAACGATAACGGAAAGCCAGCTTCCGATCTTCCTCACCGCCTGGACGGCTTGCTTCCGCTCCGAAGCAGGCGCGGCCGGTAAAGATACACGCGGCATTCTTCGCCAACATCAATTCCAAAAAGTTGAGCTTTTCAAATTTACCCACCCGGAAAAAAGTTATGAGGAGCACGAGGCTCTGGTCCGCAATGCCGAAACGATTCTGCAGAAACTCGACCTCCACTATCGAACGGTTCTGCTGTGCACAGGGGATATGGGCTTTGCCTCCGCGAAAACCTATGACATAGAAGTGTGGCTACCCTCCGCGAACGAATTTCGCGAAATTTCCTCGTGTTCTAACTGTGAGGCATTTCAAGCGCGCCGTGCGGGCGTCCGTTTTAAGCCCGCCAGCGGCGGCAAAAGCGATTTCGTGCATACGCTGAACGGCTCTGGACTCGCTGTGGGGCGCACTTGGATCGCCATAATCGACAACTATCAACAGCAGGACGGGTCGGTTGTGCTCCCCGAAGTATTGCGCCCATACATGGGCATTGACCGAATTCCGGCGCCGGAGATGCCTAAGCGTTAGGACCTAGTTGGGCGCGTGTTTCTGTCTGTAAGTCCCATAAAATCATTTACCTGGTAACTATTTCGGGTACCGTTGTTCATCCTTAGATGGCCATAGCGGGCTTCGCAACTTGCTGAAATTACACCTTTTCGTTTGACGCGCCCTTTTGACCTTGCATACACTCGGTTCACCGCGTCCTTGGTGAGTTCCCGGCTATTGGCCGTCGTTCCATTCCGCCGACGCCAACTGGAATTCGCTAACAATCATTAGCTCTAGAAACGTATAGACGCGGTCGAAGAGTACGCTATGAACTTTCTCGCTCGATTGATGAGGTTTTTATTCTGGGTGGTGATTGTCTCGTGGGGCGTTCGCCTCGCCGGACGGTTTATCTCCGTTTTGCTGCAGCCCGGCCGGGCCGGTGAGCCGTTAAAACCCACCGGCGATTTGAATGCCGAGCAGAGTGGACGGCTGCTGGTGCGCGATCCGGTCTGCGGTGTGCACGTCGCAGAGGAGCGCGCAATTCCTTTGCGTGAAAATGGCGAATTGTTGCATTTCTGTTCGCTAGCCTGCCGCGACGCCTATCTAAATTCTTCGCACAAGCTAGCGGCGAACGCATGATACGGCGTGAACCACCGATAATTGCTGTTCAGCCAAAGTTTTGAATACTGCTCTAGACGAACCGACTTGAGGAAAGGACCCGAGCCGATGGCCACGGTCGCAAAGCCCACAGCCCCGACGAGACAGATTGGCACGCCTTCCATGGTGCCGCGCATCGCACCTCGCGAGGATTTGAATCCGTTCCGTATCGCCCAGATTCAATTTGATATGGCCGCGGAATTTCTGAAGCTTGACCCTGGCTTGCGCCAGATTCTTCGCACGCCCAAGCGCGTTCTGGAAGTTTCCATTCCTACCAAAATGGACAATGGCCAGGTGAAAGTTCTCACCGGTTATCGCGTTCAGCACAATGTGGCACGCGGGCCTGCTAAAGGCGGCGTGCGTTTTCATCCCAACCTTACGCTTGACGAAATGAAAGCTCTGGCGGCCGGTATGACCTGGAAGAGCGGCAACCGTGAACGTGCCTTTTGGGGGCGCCCAGGGCGGGGTAATTTGCGATTCGAAACGCATGTCCAAAGGTGAGCTCGAGCGCGTAACGCGCCGTTATGCCAGCGAAATTCTGCCACTCATCGGACCGTATCTGGATATTCCTGCGCCTGACGTGTATACCGACGCGCAGACGATGGCGTGGATGATGGACACCTACGCAATGACGGTGGGGCACGCGGCGCACGGGTCAGTTACCGGGAAACCGTCGTCCATCGGCGGCTCGAATGGCCGCGAAGAAGCGATGGCTCGCGGCCTGGTCGCCGTCGTCGAAGAAGCATGCAAGCTTAAAAAGATCGCGCTCCGCGGAGCTACTGTGGCCATTCAAGGCTTCGGCCATTCAGGAGCCACCGTCGCGCAGGTTTTTGCCGAGAAAAAAACCAAAATTATCGCTCTAAGTGATACTCGCGGAGGCGTAACCAATTCGCGTGGCATTGATCCCATTAAAGCCATTCGCTATAAGGAGCGCTCCGGAACGGTGGTAGGCATGCCGGGGGCTTCGCGCACTACCAACGACGAATTGCTCACCATGAAGTGCGACATCCTGGTGCCTGCCGCACTCGAAAACGTGATCACCCTGAATAACGCGGAAGCCATCAAGGCGCGCATTGTTGCCGAAGCGGCCAACGGACCGACCACTCCGCACGCCGATGAAATTCTGGCTCGCAAGGGAATCACGGTGCTGCCGGACATTCTCGCTAACGCCGGCGGCGTGACGGTGAGCTATTTTGAGTGGGTGCAAAACCAGCAAGGATTGATCTGGGACGCGGAAGAGGTAAATGCCCGTCTGCAAAAAACGATCGTGCGCGCTTTTCATGAAATGGTGGAAACCATGCGCAAGCATCACGTGCCGCCGCGTGCCGGCGCCATGATTCTGGCGGTGGGGCGCGTCGCGGAAGCCACACTGGTCCGAGGTTTGTTCCCGTAACGCCGAAATATTTCTAAGTGGCTGCTATACCACAACCGTTAGAAGCCCTACTCTGCATTTTTTCCAAAATTTTTTCTTGCGTCGCACCTCTTGCGCGCGTACATTCGCAATTGCCGGTGCGTTTTTGGTTGGTTTCCAAAAGCGCCCGGCAATTTTCGCTTGGAGTGAAATAGTGGCGAAATAGTGGCGCCGTTTTTTGACGAGAAACTCGTCGCGCCGGAAGAGACTAAAAATTTGTGCGGCTTGCTGGGTGAGACGCTGGGATTAAGCACGAAAAATGTCCAACCACATAAACGTGGCTCCCAATTTATTGCTCACCATTGCGGGATTCGATCCTTCTTGCGGCGCGGGCATCGCGGCCGATCTCAAAACTTTTGCCGCTCACGGTTGTTACGGGGTGGCGGCCGATCACTTCGCTGACGGTGCAGAGTACCGAAGGCGTACAGGCCGTCCACAATACTCCCAGCGCCGAGCTGCGCCAACAATTGGAAGTATTGGCCAAAGACTGCGACATCGCGGCGGTAAAGATCGGAATGCTCGGCAATCGCGGAAACGCGGTGGTTGTCGCTGAGTTTCTGGATGCACACCAATTCGCGCATGTCGTACATGACCCGGTGATGAAATCTTCGAGCGGAACGGAACTGCTCGATGCCGCCGGACTCAAATATCTCGCCACGGAACTGCTAAAACGTTCCACGGTCATTACTCCCAATGTGCCGGAGGCTGAAATTTTAACGGGGATGGAGATCAAGGACCTGGCTGGGATGGAAGCTGCGGCCAGAAAGATTGTCGAGATGGGCGCGCACGCCGTAATCGTAAAAGGCGGTCACATGGAACGGGCTATCGACGTGCTTTTTGACGGGGAAACAATCGCTAGCTGGGTGGCGACGGGTCAAGGCGGATAACTATCACGGAACCGGTTGCACATTCGCGTCATCCATCGCCGCGCAGATGGCTTCCGGCCGCGGGTTGACGGAAGCCGCTATGCTCGCCAAAGCCTACGTGACAAAAGCCATCGAAAAAGGCTATCGCCATCGGCAAAGGGCGCATCCCGTTGGATCATTTCTACCGGCCTGCGCACCGAGCCTCCGGCGCGTGGCATTCACGAAGTGCCGCAACATGGCATGCATCCTGCCGCCGAACCCACAGCACACTAATTCAGTTGGGAATTCGGGGAAATATTTCCGAGCGCGAATGGTCGAAGTTTTTGTCTTTAGCAGAACTTCGCGGCTATCGTTTCCAAACTGCGCGGCCGGCAACAATCGTGGCCATGGGCGCGCCCTTGAAGCTGCGCCCGTCAAACGGTGAATTCCGCGATTTGCTGGATGACTCTTTGACGTCATAAGTCCAATCATGGTCGGTCGAAAAAATCGTCAGATCGGCCGTTTCTCCCTTCGCAATTTTTCGTTCCAGACCAAGCACTCGCGCCGGACCGGTCAGTAAATAATTCCACCATGCGCATCAGCGAGATCTTTCCGCTGTGCACACAGTTCCAGTGCAAGCCCCAACGCCGTTTCAAATCCCAAAATGCCAACGGCGCGCGATCAAACTCCACGTCCTTTAAGGCCGGTTCGTGAGGAGCGTGATCGGTGGCAATGGCGTCCACGGTGCCGTCCGCCAATCCAGCGAGCAGAGCGTCACGGTCTTCGCGCGCGGCCAAGGGCGGGTTCATTTTGAATCGCGAATCGTATTGACGTCCTCATCGATCAGCGTGAAGTGATGTGGCGTCACCTCGCAGGTGACCTTCAATCCATGCTTTTGGCCAAGCGAACCATTCCAGCGAGCTTTGCGCGGAAAGATGCGCGATATGCAGCCGCGCGCCGGTAAATTCGGCCAATTGAACGTCCCGCGCCACACAGACGGATTCCGCGGCGGCAGGCATGCCGCGCAATCCCAGTCGCGTGGAGGTAACGCCTTCGCGCATGACCGCCCCTGCGCCAGCGAAACATCTCCGCGTGTTCAATCACCGGAAGGTCGAGGATGTGGCAATAGTCCATGACTTGGCGCGCCAATTTTGCCGTAGCGATGGGTTTGCCGTCATCGGAAACCGCGACGATTCCCGCGTCTTTCATCGCCGCAATTTCGGCGATGTTTTCTCCTTTACTTCCCACTGAGGCCGCGCCGATCGGCCAAACTCGCACGCTGCCGCTGGCTTTCGCGCGATCGACAATAAATCGCGTGACCGAGGCATTGTCGTTTACGGGTTTGGTGTTGGGCATGCAGCACACCGCGGTGAAGCCACCGCGCGCCGCTGCTCGCGTTCCAGTCTCGATGGTCTCGGAAGACTCCTGGCCGGGCTCGCGCAAGTGCACATGCATATCGATAAAACCCGGCGCGACGATCAGTCCGGCAGGCGTCGAAAATTTCCGCATCGGTGCGCGAGCGATTTTTCCTGGCGCGCCAATCTCAGCGATTTTTTCTCCATCGAGAAGAATGTCCTGCGCCGCGTCGGAATTTGATTGCAGGATCCAGCACCCGGCCGTTCTTAATCAGCAGCATGCGTGGATTCCTTTTTTTCTGGCGCAGCGTTCGAGCCACCCGATGCCTCATCCGCGAGCGCGATTTCTCCGCCTTCCGTGGCGCCGGCCATCAGCAAAAACAGCAATGCCATGCGCACCGCGATGCCGTTGGTCACTTGTTCGAGGACGCACGGATTGCGGTCCATCGGCCACCTCCGGCGAAATTTCCACTCCGCGATTCATGGGGCCAGGATGGCAGGATCAGGGCGTTTCGGATTGGCGAGACTCAGCCGTTCGGCATTCAGTTGATACAACAAAATATATTCTTCCGCGGAAAGCGTGGGCTCGTACATTCGTTCGGTTTGCACCCGGAGGACGAGGATCACGTCCGCGTCTTCAAGTCCATCTTCGATTCGTGACACGCAGCGAATCACGCATCCCGGAGGACCGATTTTTTCCAGCTCGCGCGGGACCCACATTGCCGGGCCGCACAAAGTAAACTGACCGCCGAATTTTCCAAGCAGGTGAATATTCGAACGGGCCACGCGACTGTGTTGAATATCGCCCAGAATGGTGACTTTCAAGTTCTCGATGGAGCCGCGGCGGTCCCGGATAGTCAGCGCGTCCAGCAATCCCTGCGAGGGGTGCTCGTGCGTGCCGTCACCGGCGTTGATCACTGGTATATCGAGATTGCGCGCTACGAAATCCGCCGCTCCGGAGGCCGCGTGGCGCATCACCAGGCAATCGGGTTTCATGGCGTTCAGCGTGTAGACGGTGTCGAGAAGCGATTCGCCTTTTTTCAAGCTGGACGCTTCCGCTTGGAGATTCATGGTGTCCGCGCCCAGCCGCGACGCCGCAGTGCTAAAGCTAATGCGCGTACGCGTGGAATTCTCGAAGAACGCCAGAGTGACGGTTTTTCCACGCAAGGTGGCTAGTTTTTTCAGGGGATGCCGCTGAATTTCCTGAAACAGTTTGCTTTGGTCCAGCAGAAAAGTTAATTCGTCCGCACGGAGCGGTTCAAGGGCCAGGAGATCGCGAAAACGGTAGGTCACATCGTCACTTATGGAATTACCGGCCAATCTTCTTACGTTCGAACAGGAGCGAAACGCTGATCAATTCTGATTAACTGGTCATGAAAATATTCTACGGCCCGACGCGATCGACCAGCACTACACGCTCTTCGCTGTCGATCTCCCGTAGCCGTACTTCCACGATTTCTGTATCGCTGGTCTGTACGCCTCGGCCGACATATTGCGCTTCGATCGGCATTTCACGATGGCCACGATCGATCAGCACACACAACGACACGCGCTTTGGGCGCCCCAGATCGAACAAGCCATTCATCGCGGCGCGGATGGTCCGGCCCGTATACAAAACGTCGTCCACCAACACCAGGTCCATGTTATCCACGCCAAAGGAGATATCGGAAGATTGCAGCACCGCATGGGAAGCCACTTTGGATAGATCGTCGCGGTACAAAGTAATGTCCAGCGTCCCGACCGGCACTTCGACACCATCGATTCCGCGCATGGCTTTTGCGATTCGCTGGGCCAGCGGCACGCCGCGGCGCCGCACCCCGATCAGCGCGAGATGTTTGGTACCGCCGGATTTCTCCACAATTTCGTGCGCCAGCCGCTGCAATGGTGCGATCGATTTCAGACGCGGACATGAGCTGAGACTTTTCTACGATGCGCATAAGTTCGCGTAATCCTATCATTCCTGCCGCACTGCGGCCAATGCAACCGTGGCGTAACATTTGGATGATAAACTGCCAAGTTCTTCTGGAGGAATTCAGGATGGCCGCGGTGATCCCAGGGTTTATCGATCGTGCAAATAAAATTGTGGCGATGGCAATGTGTATTTTTGTACTGCCCATGGCGTTGCCGATGGCAGCACAGGAATCTCCGTCACCAAAGGCTATCCACAAAAGCAGCACGAAAGAGGAGGCTCGCGACTCAAGTAAGCCGAAACTCGTGGTGATTCTGGTGGTCGACCAGATGCGCGGGGATTATGTAGATAAATTTCAGCAGCAGTGGACAGGCGGTTTGAAGCGCCTCGTCGATGAAGGAGCGTGGTTCCACGAAGCCGCCTACCCTTACGGCTCCACGGAAACCTGCGTTGGCCATACCACCATTTCCACCGGGCGCATTTCCCGCGACCCACGGGATGATCGGCAATGAATGGTGGGACCGCGAGCAGCAAAAGGAGGTTACGTGCACGGCCGATGCGTCGGTAAAAAATGTGACCTACGAAGGCGCTGCCGCTCCCGCTGCTTCGCCCAGCGCATCTGGCTCAACTTCAAATGGTCCCGGGGACAGCGCCGCCAAAATGTTGATCCCTGCGTTTGCGGAAGAATTGAAGTTCCAGTCTGGGGCGGGGACTCGTGTTGTCGCGATGTCGCTCAAAGCACGCGCCGCCATCACCATGGCGGGACATCAAGCCGATTCTGTGACGTGGTGGGATGGAGCCACAGGCTTGTGGCAGACTTCGTCAGCCTATCCACTAGCGCCGTTCATCGCTGAATTCGTAAAATTGCACCCCATCACGGAAGACTACGGTAAGACGTGGGCGCCGCTGCTGCCGGAGTCAGCGTATCTATATGACAAAACCGCGGTCAATCCCGGGGCGCCTACCGGTTACGGCGCGGAATTTCCTCACCCGCTGCGCGGCGGTCCGGATAGTAAAGGCCCGGACCGTGCGTTTTATTTGCAGTGGGCCACGAGCCCATACGCCGAAACTTATCTCGCGCACATGGCGGAAAATGTGGTGGATAAGCTGAAGCTGGGTAGAGGCCCAGGTATCGATTTTCTTTCCGTGAGTTTTTCTTCCGTCGACTACGTCGGACATTCCTTCGGTCCACGAAGCTGGGAAGTACAGGACGAACTGGCTCGCTTGGATCGCGATCTAGGCGAATTCTTCACGCATCTTGATAAAACTGTTGGGCGCGGGAAATATGTGGTGGCTTTCAGCTCGGATCACGGCGTCGCGCCGGTGCCTGAAGATTTGCGGAAGACTGGCGTAGATGCAGGGCGCCTCAATGTCGAAGAGGTAAGAAATCGCATCGAGCATGTGCTTGAACCGCTTCATTACGCAAAGCCTTCGGTATCTAAAATTGACGGGGCCAACGTGTACTTCACTCCCGACACCTATGCCAAGTTGAAAAGCGATACGCATGCTTTGCAAACTGTGATCGATGCTATTCAGAGCGCTCCCGGAGTAGCTCGGGTATATCAAGCCGAGGAAGTGGACGACCGGCCGGCCACGCGCAATCCGATGCGCGACGCCGAGGCCGCCGGTTTTTTTAAATCGCGAAGCGGAGATTTGCTTATCGTTCCCAAGCCATACTGGATTTGGGATTATTCTGTGCCAGGAAAACCGGGCCGCAACGGTGGAACTTCGCACGGCACGCCCTATTTTTACGATCAACGCGTTCCAGTGATTTTGATGGGTGCCGGAATTCGTCGTGGAAAATATTACGGATCGGCTACGCCTGGCGACATTGCGCCGACGCTTGCCACTCTTTGCGGTATCACACTGGCAACACATGACGGCAGAACGTTGGCAGAGGCGCTTGGAGGGTCTCAGTCAAGGCAGGGACCGACATCTTCGCAGACACGATCAACGAGCGACGTCAACACCTCCAGCGATCGCTAAAAAATTTCTCACAATCGAATAGCGTTTTCTGCGGCAATTCTCCGCTGCATCTCTCGCGCTTCGTGTTATCCTGCAGCGGATGTGACCTC
The DNA here is from genome assembly GCA_963705755.1 of uncultured Acidobacteriota bacterium. Lineage (GTDB taxonomy): Bacteria > Acidobacteriota > Terriglobia > Acidiferrales > UBA7541 > Acidiferrum. Next base: position 60,735 of record CAVPKZ010000085.1, read on the forward strand.
AGCTGGCCCTGTCGATCTCAGCGTTAACATCGGCGCTTTGCGCCTCAGAAATCCCATTATTGCAGCGAGCGGAACGTTCGGTTACGGCCTCGAATTTGCCCATCTTGCCGATTTAGACATCATCGGAGGTTTTGTTACTAAAGGGTTATCCCTGAACCCTCTACAGGGTTCTCCCGCTCCCCGGCTGTGCCACACGCCTTCAGGAATGCTGAATGCCGTGGGGCTCCAAAACGTCGGAGTTCGCGCGTTTGTCACGGAAAAACTTCCGGTACTAAGAAAATACGTCACCCCCGTATTAGTTAACATCTTCGGGCATTCACCAGAGGAGTACGCCGAGGTGATCCGCATCCTGGAAGATGCCCCTGGACTGGCGGGGTATGAGCTGAATATTTCCTGCCCCAATGTGAAGCAGGGTGGCATACAATTTGGGAGCGACCCCACCATGGTTTCGCAAGTGGTGAGCATCGCCAGGCAAGCGGCGGAAAGCCGGCCCCTGTGGGTGAAGCTGTCGCCGCTGGTTACAGACATTAGGGTTATCGCCAAAGCAGCGGAGGAGGCGGGGGCGGACGGGTTGACGGTAGCTAACACCTACCCGGCGATGTCGATTGACGTCAAGAGCCGCAGGTCCCGGCTGGGATGCCCTACAGGAGGACTTTCCGGCCCTGCTATACGTCCAATAACCGTGAGGCTGGTGTGGGAAGCTGCCAAGGCCGTCAACATCCCAATCATCGGGCTGGGAGGCATCGAGACGGTCGACGACGTGCTTGAGTACTTATCCGTGGGAGCTAAGGCTGTCCAAGTGGGCACGGCTAGCTTCGTAAGGCCAGGTGCGATAGGAGACTTAGCCTCACAGTTAGAGAGGCGAGCTACAGGGTTTAATGTACAGAATATACAGGGTTTAACTGAAGTTTTGGTACCGAAGTTGGATTGACCGGTCGGGCAGGGGCTGTTACACTTTTCAGTATGATGATGCGAAAAAGACACAATATGCGACGTTCGATTCACATCCTCTACGCGTTCTTCCTGTGGATACCGGTGATGTTCCTGGCCGCCCAATCCATCGATGCGCCTTTGGTGGCCCGGTCAAACGAGCCTGTTAAGTCCCTTAAGACCTGGGTAGGAAACGCCAGCTGGTACGGGCCTAACTTTGACGGTAAGACGACAGCCAACGGAGAAGAGTTCGACTCCGAGGCCCTGACCGCGGCGCACCCTAACCTCCCGTTTGGATCTATCGTGCGGGTAGTGAACGTCAGGAATGGAAAATTTGAAGTAGTACGCATTAATGACCGAGGTCCTTACCAAGAGGGACGCGAAATTGATGTATCCTATCGCGTGGCCAGAAAGATCGGCTTAACCCATGCCGGAGTTACGAAGGTCCGGTTGGAATTAATGCAGTTACCGCAGCGCCCCTAGAGAGCCCCGGAAGGCCGGGGCCACAAACGTGACCTTGACCTTTGACGCTCATCCGCGAAGTAATCTGATCGTCGCCCTCGATTTTGATTCGTTATCAACGGCGGTAAGGTTCGCCAAGCAGATTGCTCCACTGGTGGGCATGTTTAAAATCGGCGGCCAGCTTTTCACGGCAGCCGGACCTGCGGCAGTTAAAGAGATCGCCGCGCTGGATGTCGGGGTCTTTCTGGATTTGAAATTCCACGATATACCCAACACTGTCGCAGGCGCGGTGCTGTCCGCTGCTTCGTTACCAGGCGTTGAGTTGCTCAATGTGCATGCCCTAGGTGGCAGCGCCATGCTGCACGCGGGCGTACAAGCCATCAGCGCGGGAGTGGCCATGGGCGCTAATCGCGCCAGACTTCTCGCGGTGACCATCCTGACCAGCATGGACGACAAGGCTTTGCTGGAAGTCGGCATTACCGGCCCGGTCACGGACCGCGCGACCAAGCTTGCGGTGATGTCGCAAAAAGCAGGTGTAGATGGCGTCGTGGCTTCCGTACAGGAGGCCTTGGCGATCCGCGAAGCGTGCGGACGCGATTTTCTTATCGTGACTCCGGGCGTGCGCCCCAAAGACGAATCGTCTTCTGCGCAGCGCAATGATCAATCTCGCACCGCGACGCCCGCGGAAGCGATCCGTGCCGGAGCGGACTTCATCGTGGTGGGGCGCCCCATACTTGCGGCTCGCGATCCTCGCGCCGCGACTCAAACCATCGTCGAAGAAATTGCCGCGGCGAAGCAATTCTCGTAATTCTCCCAATTTGAATTCATTGCGCTCGCAATTTGGTGGCGCCTTTCCTTGACCGCGGTGCGAGCCGCCGATAAGCTGGTGGTTCTCCTTCCAGGCGAAATGTTAAATGGATCAGATTCACGTTACATTGCCTGATGGCAAAGTCCAGGAAGTGCCCAAGGGCACTACGCCGCTGGAGATTGCCCGCAAAATATCTCCGCGCCTTGCGGATGCAGCGCTCGTGGCACGCATCTCCGCCGGTAATGGCGTGCCGGGTCCCACCGGTACGGACAACAGCGAATTGATCGATCTACGCCGCCCGCTGGACTACGATGTGAAGCTGCAGATCCTCACGGAAAAAGATGCGGATGCGCTGTACGTGTTCCGGCATTCCGCTGCTCACCTTCTCGCGGCGGCCGTCACGGAACTTTTCCCCGACGTCAAGCTAGGCATCGGCCCGCCAATCGATACGGGCTTTTTCTATGAGTTTCTCCGTGACGAGCCGTTCACTCCGGAAGACCTGGTGAAGATTGAAGCGAAGATGCGGCAGCTTGCGGCGCAAGACTTGCCTAACGAACGCAAACTTCTTTCCAAGCCCGAAGCCATCGAGCTGTACAAAAAAACGAATCAGACATTTAAGTGCGAGCTCGTGGAAGAAAAAGCCACCGAGCCGATGGTTTCGTTTTATACCACCGGGAAATTTATCGATTTTTGCCGCGGCCCGCACATTCCTTCCACCAAGCGGATCACCGCGTTCAAATTGATGAGCGTGGCCGGCGCCTATTGGAAAGGCCAGGAAGCAAATCCGCAGTTGCAACGCATTTATGCCGCGGCTTTTTACACCCACAAAGAACTCGACGAATATTTGCATCGGCTTGAAGAGGCCAAGCGCCGCGATCACCGCAAGCTGGGAGTGGAGCTGGACCTTTTCAGCATTCAGGAAGAAGCCGGTCCGGGACTTATTTTTTGGCATCCCAAGGGCGGGTTGATCCGCAAAATTATGGAGGATTGGCTGCGCGACGAACTGTTGCGCCGCGGTTACGACCTGGTCGTCACGCCGCATATCATGAAACTCGATTTGTGGAAGACCAGCGGGCATACGGGCTACTACCGCGAAAACATGTTTGGCCCGGTGGAAGTCGAAAAAACCGACTATCAATTGAAGCCCATGAATTGTCCGGGCCACATCCTGATCTACCAAGCCAGGATGAAGAGTTATCGCGATTTACCGGTGCGTCTCGCGGAGCTTGGCACGGTTTATCGTTATGAGCGCAGCGGGGTGCTGCACGGGCTGCTACGTGTTCGCGGCTTTACGCAGGACGACGCGCACATCTTCTGCATGCCTTCGCAAATTGAAAGCGAAGTGGAAGCCTGCCTGGATTTTGCCTTCGCGGTCATGAAGACTTTTGGCTTCGACAAATTTGAGGTTGAACTCAGTGACTGGGACGCGTCCCACCCCGAGAATTACACCGGCAAACCGGAAGACTGGCAGCGCGCTACTGCCGCGCTGGCGGAAACCATGACGCGCATGAATATTCCGTTTAAGAAAATCGATGGGCGAGGCTGCGTTCTACGGCCCCAAAATCGACGTCAAGTTAATCGATGCCATCGGACGCCCTTGGCAACTCACCACCGTGCAATTCGACTTCAACTTGCCCGCCCGCTTCGGTCTGCAATACATCGGCGAAGATGGCGGCAGGCACGAGCCGTTGATGGTTCACCGCGCCTTGCTGGGTTCCGTTGAACGCTTTTTCGGCATTTTGATCGAGCACTATGCCGGCGCGTTTCCGCTTTGGCTTGCTCCTGTGCAAATCGAGATTTGTCCCGTGAGCGAAAAAGTTGCCGATTACGCCCGCCACGTGACCGATACGCTCAAGAGCCACGGATTTCGTGTGCATCTGGATGATCGCAACGAAAAACTGCCCGCTAAAATCCGCAATGCACAGCTGCAGAAAATTCCGTACATGATGGTCTTGGGCCCCAAAGAATCCGAAGCCGGGACAGTCTCGGTGCGCCATCGCACCAAGGGCGACCTCGGCCCGAAACCGCTTCCTGCGGTGATCGAATCGCTAACGAAGGAAGTAGAATCCAAATCTCAATAGATCCCGCCTGTTTGGCGAACTTCCGTGCTTGGAGTCCGCATGTCCCAAAAAATTCCGCGCCGCACTTTTCTGGCTCTAGCCGGATCCCTGGCCGCCCCAAAACTCTCGCCGGGAGAGGTTGATCCGCCTGTCGTGCTTGATCATATTCTTCTCGGCTGCAACGATCTCGATGGCGGCATCGCCTTCGTCGAAAAACGCACTGGAGTCCGCGCGATTTTCGGTGGCGTTCATCCTGGGCGCGGGACCCGTAATGCACTTCTATCTCTTGGTGAAAACCACTATCTCGAAATCATCGCGCCAGACCCGCGGCAAGGCGGAGCGCCAGATATGCGCAATTTGAGAAAGTTGGCCGAACCGCGACTCGTAGGCTGGGCCGCGCATCCGGGCGACATTACCCAATTCGCAGCTCAACTCCGGAATAGCAGCATCGAATTCGAGGGCCCCACGCCCGGTTCTCGAAAGCGTCCCGATGGTCGCCTGCTTAAATGGAAAACTCTGAATCTTAAAAATGACGAACAAGGGGTGCTGCCCTTTTTCATCGAGTGGAGCGTCGGCACTGTTCATCCGTCCGCCGACGCGCCCTCCGGTTGCAAAATCGAGCGCTTCACTATGTCCGGTCCAAACGAGGTTGAGCTGCGAGGCCGTTGCGCTCTACTTAATCTAGATGTTCATGTCGAGCACTCTGAGAAGCTACAACTGTACGCCCGTATCTTCGGACCCAATGGTCACACGATGGAACTCAACTCTTGACCAACAGGCGTCATCGATCGCTACTTTTAAGCCTGCTTTCCGCCTTGTCGCACTACCGCGCCTGCATGCTATACTTTGAAACCCGTCCCATAGCGGTTTTGTGCCGTGGGTATCGGGTTTAATTTTGGGCCTTGCGGGATTCGATGTACACAGCAAGAGCCTTGTGGCATTAGGGGGAAATATCGCAGAACGTACTTTCCGGCAGAGCGACCGCATTCGCGTTAACGAACGTATTCGGGCGCGCGAAATCCGGGTGATTGACGAAGAAGGCGGCCAGCTCGGCGTCATGCAGCCTTTCGAAGCCATAAAGATGGCGAAGGAAAAGGGCCTGGACCTGGTGGAAATTTCTCCCACCGCGGACCCGCCGGTTTGCAAGATCACCGATTACGGCAAGTATCTGTACCAGGCCAACAAGAAAGCGCACGAACAGCGCAAGAGCAGTCGCGGCTCGCAACTGAAAGAAGTAAAGTTTCGGCCCGCTACCGCGGAACACGATTATCAGGTTCGCAAGAATCAGATCATTCGCTTTCTGGGAGAAGGCCACAAGGTTCGCGCTATGATTTTTCATCGCGGCCGCGAAATGGCCCATCAGGAAGTCGGGCGCGCCAAGATACCCGCTTGCTGGGGGAAATTGGCGATAACGGGCAAGTGGAAACCATGCCGCGTATGGAAGGAAATGTTTTGGTGGCGTTGCTGGCGCCTAAGAAGGGTGTTCCTGGCCGAGGAGCTGCCGACTTCGATGCCGCGGCGGTGGCAGGCCAGGCCGACATCCGCGTGAACTGCGCGGGCCTGCAGCACGTGGCCCCGCTGCATGAGTTCCCGCCCGAGATGTTCCGGTTGCTGCTCGCGGTCATGCTCGAAGCCCCGTTCCTGCTGACCAGGGCTGCTCTCCCGCATATGTACGAGCAGGGATTCGGCCGAATTATCAACATCTCCTCGGTGCACGGCCTTCGAGCCTCTCCCTATAAGAGCGCCTACGTCGCCGCCAAGCACGGCCTCGAGGGACTGTCCAAGGTGACCGCGCTCGAGGGCGGACCGCACGGCGTCACCTCCAATACGGTCTGCCCCGCCTTCGTCCGCACGCCGCTGGTGGAAAAGCAGATA
>CAVPKZ010000086.1:0-32025 GCA_963705755.1 uncultured Acidobacteriota bacterium
CTCAATAACACGCTGCCTTTTAAATCCGCGGTCACGTTGGGAGTCTCTGGACTTTTTTCTTTCCGCGGCCTTTTTACTCAACATGTTCAGGCTCATCTGGCGCTCCGGGTTTGTCCATTGCGCGTGCTCGATTTCAAATTCGGCCTGAAACACGACACGCTTTAAAAATGGCTGGTGCCGGAAGGCCAGACGAATGCCCGTGAAAATCGGTTGCTCCCTCCATAGGGGCTTTGCTTTCCTTAAACGAAAAGCCACAGGACATCGTCGATGCGGCCGCTGCGCACATTCAAATTGAGCGAAGTGGTCTTGCCAGCCTGGCCGGGTTTGCCGGCCACCGAACCTTCGATGTGTACCGGCGTTTTCAGAAACGCCCCATCGACGGAGTGCAGAATCGTGTCGCCGCTCATACCGTCAACGGTGGCGGTGAATTTTGCTTTGAGCGCGACGGGGTGATGACTCCGGGTAACTTCAAATTTCGGCGTGTCCGTGGTTCCCTGAGTTTCTATGCGGCCCAGCGCGCCGTTAAATCTCCTTTGCCGGCCAAGATTCTGCCAATGCCTTCAAATCCTCCTAAATCGACATCATCGAATGTATATGTGCCTGAGAGCGGGATGTCGTTCAGGTGCTGACTGTCCCAGGGACCGAGTTTTCCGCGCGAACGAATTTCTCCTGGCGGCTCCGCGTTGCGCATCGCGAGTCGTAAGACATGGGCGAGGATCGCGATGGATTTCAAGCTGAGTCGATGAATCTCGAATTTCAGAGGGCTATCGTCTTTTCGCGCGACCTCCAGCATTGCGTCTTCTGTAAAAACTTCGCCAATACGGGTGGACCATTTGGCCGATGTTGTTTGCGATGTAGATGTGTCTTGCTCGGCCGGAACTGAAATTTTTAAGCCTTCGAGAATAATTCTGGATATGTAGCCGGGCCGCAATAAAAGATCGTGATAATTCGCCCGGATCGTGACTCTTTGAATGGCAACGAGCGGCGGACAGAGCTTTCAGAGCCGCGCGTAAGTGCAACATTTTCCAAAACGCAACCGGGATGCGGGAGTACGTCCTGTGGAAACTTTGCACTGCTATTTTGCCGGGCCAACTTTCCTGGACGGATTGAGCAACTTTCTGCGAAGAAAACGGCCAGTGAAAAGCCAGAATAATTCCGCCGATGCACAGCGCCAATAAAATTACGATGGCAAGAGGAAGCAACCAGCGTCTAGTGCTGGTGGTTCTCGGCGTTGCCTGGACAGGTTCTTGTGTCGCGACGGTCATTCTTCCTTGAGTTTGCCTCGCCGCAGTATGCCATCCCCGTCCGTCAGAGAAGCTCGGGGAATCTACGTAAAAGGGACACGGCTCGGCTGTAGGAAGTAAATTGCGATTCTCCGCCCGAAGAGTCGTGCTGGTGATTTACCAGCTTGATTTTAGGGCTTCGGGCGCGCGGAATACTTTTCGAATAGCCTTTTTTGCCGGTTGTCGAGCGAAGTGAGCTGTCCGCGAATAAAAAGGTAGCGCACCTCGCTGGTAAGCTCCAATGGATCGCCGTTGGTTACGATCACGTTAGCGATCTTGCCGCTCTCGAGCGCGCCAACTTGATCAGCCAGACCGAAGATTTGCGCCGGATATAGAGTGACCGCCTTCAGCGCTTCATCGTAGGGCAGACCGTAGGCCACGGCGTTCGCGGCATTTTGCCCCAACCTGCGGGCAAACAAATTATCAAAGCTGCCAAAAGCAAATTTGACGCCCGCGGCGGAAAGTTCCGCAGGCTGCGAGAGCAGGCGATCGTAGGGATCGTCTTCATATAAAGGCAAGGTAAGCATGGGGCGCAAAATCACCGGGATGCTTCTCGATCGCAGCAGGTCTTTTAATTTGTAAGCTTCGGAGCTGCCCGCCAAAATCATTTTGAGATTTTGCTTGTCGCAAAATTCGATGGCGTTGCGAATTTCGCGCGAGCGGTCGGCAAAGATCAGCAGCGGCAACTGGCCGCGCACCACGGGCACCAGCGCTTCGAGTTTTAAATCGCGCTCATAATCGGCAGGACCGGCGTGGCCCATGGCTTGGGCGTAATGACGCGCTCGCTCAATCCAATCGGTCAACTCTGTCACCTGCTTGTCATATTCCTGCTTTGCTTCGGTGTAGGGCTTCTCTTTTCTTTGAAAGGTCGCGAAGTCGAATGTCTTGGTTTGGATTTCCGGCCAGTTCACCACCATGGCAACGCTTCTTTTGAGTTGCATGTCGTCTACCGTCCAGCCCGCCAGATAAATGGCCGAGGCTTGGCCTCCGATGACCCCGTTCGGCCCGAAAGAATCCATGCCTCCGCTCGCCGGCACAGCCAGAACTTCGGTGATGCCTGCGACTCGCGTTACCGGGAGGTGTTCGCTCGACGGCGATACCGCCGTTAACGCCACCACGTCGGGGTTATAGTTTCCAGTTTCCGTGGAGTCCACGGTGGAGCTGACGGCGCCGATTTCGCGCAGGCCCATTTGTGTGACGGGATCAAACATCCCTGGATAAATCTGAAGGCCCTCGGCGTTGATGACCTGGGCGTCTTGCGGAACTTCAACTTGCCCGCCAACGGCGGCAATCTTGCCGTCACGAATGATCAACGTGCCATTTTCGATGGGCGCTCCGGCTAGGGTGAAAATTTTGGCGTGCACTAAGGCATAGGCTTTCGGGGCATCCGCTTTTGGAGTTGGTTGTTGGGCCGCGAGCAACGCTGGTAACAAAAAAGCCGTCGCGAGAATCAAGCCATTGCGGAAGATTGTTGTGGCAGGCAAGCAGTTCACAGTGCACCTCTGTCGCTGTCTGCGGCGCTACCAACTCCGTCATTTTCATTGGCGGTGCTTCCCTGCCCTGATTGCGGCGGCTTAGGTTTGTCTTCCGGTTTCTTCTCGTTTTGTTTTTTCTCTTCGGGCTTTTTCTCGGCGGCAGCCTTCTTTTCTTTCTCGATCAAAGCTTTCTTTTCTTTTTCACGATCAGCGCGCTCGGCAATATCGCGGAGCGATCGAAGTAAACTCGGCCGTCGATCAAGGTTTTCTGTACGACTGCATAGGCGCTTAACGGGTCGTGATTGTAGATGACCAGGTCGGCGTCCTTGCCCACATCAATCGAACCTACGCGCTTGTCGATGCCCAGCTGTACGGCGGGATTAATGGTGACCATCTTCAACGCTTCTTCACGCGAAAGCCCACCATAGCGGATGCTTTTAGCGGCTTCCTGGTTCAGATGCGTGGCTTCTTCGGCGTCGTCGGAATTGATGGACACCAGCACCCCGCGACGGGTCATGATCGCCGCGTTATAAGGGATCGCATCGTAGGCCTCCACTTTGTACGCCCACCAATCCGAAAACGTGGAAGCGCCCGCCCCAGCAGCGGCGATTTCGTCAGCCACTTTGTAGCCTTCGAGAACGTGCTGGAGAGTCCGCACTTTAAAACCGAATTCCTTGGCTACCCGCAGCAACATCAAAATCTCGTCTTCGCGGTAGCAGTGCGCGTGCACGTAACGCTTCCCTTCCAATACTTCGACCAGCGGGTCCAAGCGCAAGTCCCGGCGCGGCGGAATGAGGTTCTTTTCTCCTGCCGCAGTTCTCTTGTTGTAGTCATCCCATTTGCTTTTGTAATCGCGCGCTTCGGTAAAGGCGGCGCGAATAGTTTCTTCCACGCCCATGCGCGTTGCGGGATAGCGCTTTTCCTGGCCGCGGATGCTGAAGTTGGATCGCTTGGGATTTTCGCCGAGAGCAAATTTAATGCCGGGAAGTGCGCCTTCAAACGGCAGTCGCGACGCGGGCGCTCCCCAGCGCAGCTTGATCACCACCGTTTGTCCGCCGATGGAGTTTGCGGAACCGTGCAAGACATTCGCAACCGTCACGCCGCCGGCTAGATCGCGATAAATGTCGATGTCATCGGGATTCAGTACGTCCGCAATATTCACCATGGATGAAACGGAAACGCTGCCTTCGTTCACGGAGCCATCCACCGCGATGTGCGAATGACAATCGATGATGCCCGGCATCACGAATTGCCCGTTAGCGTCGATTACTTCGGCGCCTTGCGGCTTGGCAATGGATTGGGCCACCTCCGCGATTTTTCCGTCGCGAATCAAGATGGAGCCATGCTCGATGGTTCCGTGGGAGACGGTGAGGATAGTAGCGTTTTGGATCAGCAGAATCGCGGGACCTTTCGCGTCAGGCGGATTGGCCGCGAGCGCGCCCAACGCTATTAGAAAGTGTAGCGCCACAATAACCACGAAAGCTTTTAGTAGCACGTTACCCGCAGGAGCGACCTTCACAGTGCACCTCCGGTTGCAGACGCGCTCGAGTGAGCTCCAGGTTTTGTGCCGGTGAAATCCGTGGAGAATCCAGTGACGCTCACTAAACCTTTCATGGAGGTGGCGTCAAACGTTCCGGAAAAAGTCACGTCCAGCGGATTTCCTTCGATAGGAATATTTATACTGAAGCTGAATTTATCGGCGCTGGCGTAGCCGTTAAGAACTGATCCCGTTCCGCGGCTGCTGGTGACCGTGCCGGAAATGGTGCCGTCTTTTTCCATGTTCAAATCAGCGGTCGCTTCTTCCGGGCCGTGTGGAGTATTGAAAGACAGCTTCCATTTGCCACTAATGTCGCCTTTCGGCGGATCTTTTGGTTTTTCGGCTCGTGCGTTTCGAATCTGCGCCCATCCACAAAGACCATCTTTATTTTGGTTTTCTCGTCGAAGAGATCGCCGTCGGTAACCACCAGATTGGCGATTTTCCCGACGTCTATGGAACCCATGCGATCCGACACACCGTAAATTTCCGCAGCGGAAAGAGTAAACGCACGCAACGCCGCATCCGCAGGCAAGCCCGCGTCAATCGATTTTTTCCCGCTTTCAAAACGTCCTTGGGTGTCGCTAAACCGCCGGAATAAAATGCGAACTTTACGTTGGCCTTGGCAAGCGCCGCCGGTGCTGACGGCGCGCGATCGCGAAAACGCAATTCGCGCAAAGTCGGCTTGTCTTCGGGATCGGCATCTTTTTCCGCTTCCGGCCATTTCGCGTTCACCAACACAGGAAGTTTTTTGGCGGCAATGTCGGCGGCATCTTCATAAGTCATTTGGGCGCCATAAATCACTCCCTTGACCTTCCAGCGATCCGCGAGTTCCAGCGAACGTTGAATCTGCACGCTATTGTTCGCCGGGATGAGCACCACCACATGCTTTTGCAGCGCAGCAGCGAGTGACGCATCGGTGCGGTCGTATGACGGGCGCTCGACGTGCGCATTATGTTCGTAAGCGGCTTGCGCTCGAGTACTCCAATCCGTGTCCAGAAACACCTGACACACGTATGCCAGCACGCCCATTAGCGAGCTGGGAAAGCCGCTGCCGAATCCGCCGGTCACGCTCAGGTTCAGAGGAATTGCTACCGGCGACTTCACGACGAAGTCTCCAACGCGATCTCCCGCGAGATCAAGGACCGCGGCTTGACCGGGGAAAAAGCCGCCTTTAGGCGCGGCGACGACGGTTGTGAAGCCGCCATTGCGCCAGGTGTCAATACGCTTATCGGCGAGATTCACTTCATCCGCGGCATTGCGCCACGGTGTTGTGCCGGGCCGGTCCTCAGGACCGCGCGCGGCCATCTGCGTTTGTGGAGGTCGCGGGGCCGATTCTGTCGCACCGGGTGTGCCAGCACCGGGTGCACCAGGTGTGGGCGGCGCCATCAAACCCACATCTGTAAAGGAGTCGATCAACCCGGGATAGACGGTCAGGCCCTTGCCATCGATGATCCACGCTTCATCGGGAATCTTGGCGTCAGCCGCAATGGCGGTAATAATCCCGCGCGAAATGATGATGGTGGAATTTTCAGCGGTTCGTCCTGACACCGTAACGATCTTCGCTCCGCGAATGGCAAAGTAAGGCGGTTCCCCTCCCTGGCCGCGGGCTTGTGGCGCCAGGCATAACGCCACGATCAAAGCCGCGAATACTACAGTGCAGCATTCTGCAAACACACGGGTGCGCATGAAACGCTCCTTGCCATGAGGGAAGATTTTTCGATAGAGAAAGATAGCCGTCGCCGTCTCTTAATTGAACGCACGAGGCTAACGGTAAGTTGCAGAAGAGTCAAGAAAAGTTCAGATTTGACCGCGCTGAAAATATCAAAATAACAAGTCCCTGTCGGAAACAAACAGCGATCTTGAGCGTCTGTACTAGTGGCTTCCCATAGGAGAGCATCGGCTTTAGTATGGGCATCCTATAGGGTCAAAAGAGGCGGACGCCAACAAATGGCTGAAAAAGTGGATGTGTGGCAAGGCACGCTGGCGCTGATGATTCTGAAAACGCTTGAAGCGCTAGGCCCATTGCATGGCTACGGCATCGCCCGGCGCATCGAGCAGACCAGCGGTGATCTCCTGGCGGTGAACTACGGCACGCTGTATCCCGCGCTGCTCAAACTCGAGAGGAAGCGCGCATCGCCTCGGAGTGGGGCAGTCCGACAATAATCGCAAAGCCAAATATTACAAATTGACGCGCGCCGGGCGTAAATTCCTGGGGTCGCGAAGAACGCGATTGGGAGCAGACCATCGCGATCCTCGCGCGATTCCTCGCGCCCGGTAAGGAATCGGCATGAAGGTACCATCATGAGGGAATTAACATGAAAACGTTGAGAGCATTTTGGCTGCGGTTGGCAGGCACGGCCCACCGTGAATCCGGGACAATTTTGCAGAAGAACTGGAAGGACATCTACAAATGCACACCGACGACAATCTTCGCAAAGGGATGAGCGCCACGGAAGCCCGCAGGGATGCATTGATGAAACTGGGCGGGATTGAGCAGACCAAAGAGCTCTACCATGACCGCCAGACCCTGCCGGTTCTGGAAGTTTTTATGCAGGACCTGCGCTATGGCTTGCGCATGCTGCGAAAAAATCCCGGGTTCACAGCGGTAGCGGTATTGTCTCTGGCGTTGGGCATTGGCGCCAACACCACCATCTTCACGGTGGTCAACGCGATACTGCTGAATGCGCTTCCGGTGCGCGATTTGCCGCGACTAGTGCAGATGGACACGGTCGACAGCAAAACGCTGGTAACGCAAGCTCGCGCCGAAAAGCTGGGGATGTCCTTTACCCCAATTTTCAAGATTATCGTCGTGACAACCAGGTATTCACCGACCTCGCGGCGTTTATGCCCATTGCTGTTACCTGGAGCGGTGGCGCGAACCTCGGCAGCTACAGGCTCAGCTGGTTAGTGCAAATTATTTCGACGTCCTTGGATTACGGCCTGCTCACGGGCGCTTTTTTATGCCTGATGAAGACACCAAACCCAATGGCAACGATGTAGCGGTTCTTAGCTACGCGCTGTGGGCTAATAAATTGGGCTCGGACCCGGGGATCATCGGAAAACCGCTGATACTCGATGCCCGGCCTTACACGGTTATCGGGATTGCTCCACGCAGATTTCGCGGCACGATCACATTTTTTAGTTCCGAGCAGGTGTGGATACCCATCAGCATGAAAGATCAAGTCCTGGGCGGGAAAGCAAAGGACTTTTTCAATGAACGGCGTGCGCTAACCCTGGGGGGCACCTTTGGCAGGCTAAAGCCTGGGCTGGAAATGAGCGCTGCGGAAGCTTCGCTCAAAACGATGGCTACGCATCTGGAAGCGGAGTTCCCCAAAGACAATAGTGGACGTAGCGTGGCGCTGAGCCCGCTGGCGGATGCCGCGGTGGGCGTCAATGACCATAAGCGAATCGCTTTGGCCGGCGCGATGATGATGGGCGTAGTGGGTTTGGTTCTTTTGATCGCGTGCGTGAATCTCGCCAACCTTCTGCTCGCGCAAGGAGCCCGGCGGCAAAAAGAGATCAGCCTGCGCGCAGCTCTTGGCGCGGGTCGCACACGCATTATTCGCCAGATGCTGACGGAAAGCCTGTTGTTGTTCTCGCGGGCGGAGCCGTTGGTCTTGCTTTCGCGTACGCAGGCCGCAGCATTCTCTGGGCCTTCCGCCCGCCATTCATCGAGGACACCGGTATTGATTTAGCCCTGGATTCGCATGTGCTGCTCTTTACTTTGGTCGTGGCGATTCTTACCGGATTTATTTTTGGCCTGGTTCCGGCGGTAAAAGCTTCGCGCCCGGACCTCATGGAAACGTTAAAGTCCGGTGGACGGGGCGGCACTATGGGCTGGCGACGCGACCCATTGCGCAGTTTGCTGGTCATTGGCGAGGTGGCGCTGGCGTTAATCACGCTGGTCGGGGCCGGGCTTTTTTGCATAGCATGCAGAATGCGCAAAAAACCGATCTGGGCTTTGAATCCAAAAATCTTCTGGCCATGAATTTCGATCTGGGCGCGCTGCACTATGAAGAAGGCCGTGGCCAAGAATTTTACCGCGCGGCTATTGAGAAAGTGAAGAATTCGCCCGGCGTAGCATCTGTGAGTATCGCTTCCAATTTTCCGATTGGCGGCGGCTTCTTACGCACGGTGTTTCCAGAAGGACGCGATGCGACTTCAGGTTACCGTGGCACTTTGACGCTAGTGGACGACGTTACGCCAAATTATTTTGACACCACGCGCATTCCAGTATTAAAAGGGCGAACCTTTACCGACGGTGACCGCAAAGAAACAGCTCCGGTGGCGATCGTAAGTGAAGCCATGGCTAAGCAGCATTGGCCAGACGAGGATGCCGTCGGCAAGCGATTCCATTTCATCGGTGATATGACCTTGCGTGAAATTGTAGGAGTGGCGGCTAATTCGGTAGTAAACGAAGTTGGCGAAGAACCGCAGCCGATTGTGTTTTTACCGATGACCGCAAGACTACGTTCCCGCTGCAACCTTGCATGTGCGCACCACCAGCAATCCAGAAAGCGTAGTGGCCACCGCGCGGGCGGCGCTGCAATCGCTGGATCCGAATCTGGCGATAACCAATGTCTTCACCATCGAACAGGTTTCGTCTCAGGCGCTTTGGCCACCACGCATGGGCGGCTTATTGCTGGCGCTGTTGGCGCGCTCGCGCTGGTGTTATCCGCGGTGGGGGTGTACGGAGTGTTGTCCTATTCGGTGAATCAGCAGACCCGCGAAATCGGTTTGCGCATGGCGCTGGGAGCTCAGCACGGCGATGTCATGCGCTTGATACTTGGCCAGGGGTTACGGTTGACAGTAGTGGGATTGGGTCTGGGAATCCTGGCGGCCTTAGCGCTGATGCGCGTCCTGGTCAGCCTGCTATTTGATGTGCGCGCTTACGATCCTGTCGACTTACACAGCCGTAACCAGCTTTTACTATACGGCCGTAGCGTTGCTGGCTTGCTACATTCCGGCGCGGCGCGCGGTGCGCGTAGATCCCATGGTGGCGCTGCGTTACGACTAGGCCTGTTTACGGTTTTGGCTTCTTAAACAGACCGCCAATCGCAGCGGCGGGATTTGACGGATTCAGGTTCGTCGGACTCGAAGGTTTTTCACGCCCGTCAAGCCACTGCCCGCGCAACCTAATTGAGTTTTAGCATTCCAGCGGCAACCCCGCCGACATCCGGAACGAATTTCGGATCCCGGTGGTGCCCTCAATTTTGAACGGCACGGTTACACCATTCTTGCAGCCGCTTGACCCTCCGCCCAAAACCGAAGTGAGTGCGCCAGTGGGATTCGCGACATTGGCAATGCCACTTTTGAGCGTTGCGGCCATTTTGAAATCGAGATTGTTCTTGGCGTCTATCGTGCCGGCTCCCGACGATCTGGCCGAACGCCGGGAGTATCGCGATGAAATTATCGGCGCGCAATCCGTCGCGGGTCATCCGCAAATTAGCGGTCATTTTTTCGATGTCCAGATCTTTACCGCTCTTCAATCCAGTAATCGCTGAAATGCTGGACATTTTCGAACCCAGATCGAATCCCGCCAATTTAACGCTGAAGATACCTGCATTACCGCTCGTAACCAGATTGGTGGTCGGTCCCGCCATAGTTAGATTTTCGCTGACTGTCCCGCTCTCAATGGAAGCCCCGTTCGGAAGATGAATGCCGATGGCCGGGAGGGAACGATGCGATATCTTTCGCGGGCATGTTCTGGCCGTCGACTTTGACATTCACGATGGTGTTTTCGCCGGAGTTATTGTAAGTGCCGGAAACTTGCGCGGTGGCGCCGCTGATTTTCAGCGTGGTGCCATTTAACGTGCCGCTCTGTTTGGCAAGGTCGTACTTGGTGTCGAAGTCCACCACCAAAGGTACGGAAGAAGGAGATCCACCTTGAATGAACAGCGCCTTGGAAAGCTTGGCGTTACCTTTGGTTTCAGCCTGACCCTGGGCTGAAGTCAAACTGGCGTCCAGATCCAGGGAGTCCGCCGAGCCCGGCGTCAGGCTCGATAAATCCAGTGGAGCCCAGATTTAGTGAGCTCGCTGTGAGTTTCTTCGCGCCAACGGGAGTCAGAGCCGCGTCGGTAGCATCGAGGGGGCCCGCGTTCCCATCCAGCTTGAACTTCCCGCCGCCGGGAAGATCGGCCGAAACGGAGACCGGAAACTTGCTGTGCGTTGAAATATTGGAAGCTTCGACGTTCACGTGGTCATAGGTGTTCCGCTTGGGATTGCCGACATAACCGACAATGATGGTACCGTTCTCGAGAGACAGTTTTTCGACGGACAGTTCCGAGGAACCATTACTTTGCTGGGTATTTTGCTGGGCTGCCTGATTGTTGGCGCCGTTCGCCGCTGCTCCGCCGATGGATGAATAATTCCATTGGCCCGCCGGGTTGTGAAGCAATGTGACCTGCGGGTCTTTAATCGTCACACTGGTAATGTTCAAGGCTCGCGAAAAGATCAACGGCATCATGGCCACTCCGACGCGAACGGCCTTAGCGGTCAGAAACGGTGTTGGCCAAATTTGGGTCATCGGAGACCGCCAGATTATCAGCCGAGAGCGAGCCAGTGAAAAGCGAAGGCTAAGATTGCCCAACTGCACTTGGCGGCCCAAGACGGCTGAGGCTTTTGCTTCAATCGTAGGCTTGAATTGATTGACGGGAATCAGGAACGGAACGATCACCAGGATCAGTATGACGATTCCAACGGCGATCAGAATGTTTCGGACTTTACGGTCCATATTGCCTCCAAGCAACTCGCCGCTCAAAGGGAACGCACCCATGGCTTCACGAGAGGAAGAGCCGCGATCATAGCACAGCGACGGAACGCCGCTGTGTTCACACCTTAGATTGTCCGGGCTGCAAAAAATGGTGCAGGATGATTAGCCTTTAGACCGTCGAAAGCGGCCCGGCGTCCGATCGGGCCGATCCAGGTAATCGACTAAGCTAATTGACGGTGTAGGTCCACGTAAGCACGGACTGATTGGCGGTATACCCGCCAGTGCCCCCTGTGAAACCTACAAATGCGGTGTTGGCGCCGACAGTCCCGGGTATGTTCACCGGCCAAGCCTGCGTGAAGGTCAAAGCAGTATTAGTCGTGTCGGTAATGGTCATGGTCAGATTTGTGCCGTCATAAA
Source organism: uncultured Acidobacteriota bacterium (assembly GCA_963705755.1). Classification (GTDB taxonomy): domain Bacteria; phylum Acidobacteriota; class Terriglobia; order Acidiferrales; family UBA7541; genus Acidiferrum. The sequence continues at coordinate 11,425 of CAVPKZ010000086.1, forward strand.
CGATATGCACCGAGAAAACATGACCACTGTGCAGATCGACGCCGGAACTCGTCATGTCAACCGCCGGGACGGCAGGTTCTGGGCCGTTCAGTACAGCCCCGTCGAATCAGTGCCTTCCCCGGCGTTGCTGTACAGGTCGAACTTCACGGCTACGCTCTTGCCGATAGTCCCGTATCCCAGATTGCCGCCTGTGCCTCCATCGCGGCAGTGGAATTACCTTGAATGGCGAAAGTGAAGCCATCGGCGGTCGGCGAGCCAGCAGACAACTGGAAGGTGAAGTCAGTGGTGAATTTCTGGATGTTCAGCGCCGTCGGGAACCACGCGCTTCCCTTCTGGAATGTCGGACTGGTGGTGGTCAACGATAAGGCGTTACCAGATATAGACGCATTTCCGTTCACCACCATGGATCCGGGTGCGAAGCCGCTACCGAAGCCGACCCCGCCACCGCCACCGGAGCCTATGGTGTACACCCCCGTGGCCACGTTGCTATCGAAGTAGCCGCTCTTGGTCGCGTAGGCTTTCAAGGTCTCTGTCGCGCTGACCGTGATGGGCGCGCTGTATACCGGTGAATTGGTCGTCGGCGTGGTTCCATCCGTCGTGTAATAAATCGTCGCGGGCGCCGGGGACGTCGTCGAGATACTCACCGTTTGCGTCGAGCTATAACTTCCAGCGGCCGGCGAGAACGTTGGCGTCGCTACCTGTGTTTCGATGGTATACGTCGCACTGCCCGTTCCGCTGGTGGTCATCCCCGAAGCGGTCGCCAAGGCTTTGATGGTCTCCGTCGAGCTCACCGTCAGTGGCCCATTATATTGTTGCGTCGAGCCACCTGCAGAAGTCCCGGGCTGAGTACCATCCAGCGCGTAGAAGATTGTTGCTCCCGAGGTGCTGTCGCTCAACGTGACCGTTTGCGTTCCCAGATACGTTCCTGCTGCCGGGCTGAATGTCGGCGTGGCTACCGTTCCGCCTCCGCTGCCGCTGGTGCTGCTCATGGTCCAGCTCAGGATGTTTTGGTTGGAGGTGTATCCGCCTGTGGCTCCCGTGAATCCCGCATAGGCGGTGTTGGCCTGGACGGTGGATGGAATATTCACGGTCCAAGCCTGCGTAAAGGTCGCCGCAGTGCTGGCATCCGTGATGGTCATCGTCAGAGTCGTGCCGTCGTAAGTCATGTGCACACGGAAGACGTCTCCGCTATGCAGATTGACTCCCGAGCTGGTCATATCCACTGCCGGCGTAGTCGGCGATGCGCCATTCACATAGAGACCCGTCGAATCAGGTCCCTCGCCGTTGTTGCTGTACAGATCGAACTTCACCGCCACGCTCTTGGTGATCGTGGTTGCGTACCCCAAACTTCCACCGGACGCACCCAGCGCTGTGGTAGAGCCGTTTTGCAGCGTAAACGTGAGTCCGTCGGCGGTCTGTGTACCTGCGGATGTCTGGAAACTGAAATCCGTAGTGAAGTTTTGAATATTTACGGGTGTCGGATACCAGGCACTGGATGCCTGGAATGTGCCGGTGGTCGTTGTCAAAGTTAAGTCTGGTGCATTGATTGCCGCATTTCCATTCAAAATCATCGAGCCAGTTGTGAAGCCGCTGCCGAAACTGACGCCGCCGCCACCGCCGCCGGGACCGATCGTGTAGGCCGCCGTGCCCACGTTGCTATCGAAGTAACCGCTCTTGGTGGCGTACGCCTTCACCGTTTCTGTGGCGCTGACAGTGATTGGCGCACTGTAGACGGCTGAACTGGTGGTCGGCGTTGATCCATTCGTCGTGTAGTAGATCGTCGCTCCTGAAGATGTCGTAGAGATCGTTACGGTTTGCGCCGAGCTATAGCTGCCACCGGCCGGCGAGAATGTCGGTGTCGCTGCCTGCGTTTCAATGGTGTAGGTGGCACTGGCCGTTCCGCTGTTGGTCATTCCGGAAGCGGTGGCCAACGCTTTTATGGTCTCTGTGGAACTACTGTAAGAGGCCCGCTGTATTGCTGCGTCGAACCTCCCGCTGAAGTTCCCGGCTGGCTGCCATCCAGTGTGTAGAAGATTGTGGCTCCGGAGGTGGTGTCGCTCAAAGTGACCGTCTGCGTGCCCAGATAGGTTCCCGCTGCCGGGCTAAACGTTGGCGTTGCTACCGTTCCGGTTCCACCGCCGCTGAGCTGGTCATTGTCCAGCTCAAGATGTTTTGGTTGGATGTGTACCCACCTGTGGCTCCCGTAAAGCCTGCATAGGCCGTATTCGAGCCGATGGTGTTCGGAATATTGACCGGCCAGGTTATTGAAAACGCTCCCGACGTGACGGTGTCTGTGATGGTCATCGCCAGGTTTGTACCATCATAGGTCATGTGCACATGGAAGGTATCTCCGCTATGCAGATCAACTCCCGACCCGGTCATATCCACTGCAGGCGTAGTCGGCGATGCGCCATTCACATAGAGACCCGTCGAATCAGGTCCTTCTCCACTGTTGCTATACAGATCGAACTTCACCGCCACACTCTTTGTGATAGTGGTTGCGTACCCCAAACTTCCGCCGGCGGCACCGAGCGCTGCGGTAGAGTCGTTTTGCAGCGTAAACGTCAATCCGTCGGCGGTCTGGGTACCAGCGGACGTCTGGAAACTGAAGTCGGTGGTGAAGTTTTGAATATTTACAGGTGTCGGATACCAGGCACTGGATGCCTGGAACGTGCCAGTGGTCGTTGTCAAAGTTAAGTCTGGTGCATTGATTGCCGCATTTCCATTCAAAATCATCGAGCCAGTTGTGAAGCCGCTGCCGAAACTGACGCCGCCGCCACCACCCGATCCGATCGTGTACGCGGCGGTGCCTACGTTGCTATCGAAGTAACCGCTCTTGGTGGCGTACGCCTTCACCGTTTCTGTGGTGCTGACAGTGATGGGCGCGCTGTATACGGCAGAATTGGCCGTCGGCGTTGATCCATTCGTCGTGTAGTAAATCGTTGCTCCTGAGGATGTCGTAGAGATAGTTACCGTTTGCGTCGAGCTATAACTTCCAGCGGCCGGCGAGAACGTTGGCGTCGCTACCTGTGTTTCGATGGTATACGTCGCACTGCCTGTTCCGCTGGTGTTCATCCCCGAAGCGGTCGCCAAGGCTTTGATGGTCTCCGTCGAGCTGACCGTCAGTGGTCCGTTATATTGTTGCGTCGATCCGCCCGCCGAAGTCCCAGGTTGGCTGCCATCCAAGGTGTAGAAGATTGTTGCTCCCGAGGTGGCATTGCTCAACGTGACCGTTTGCGTTCCCAGATAAGTTCCTGCCGCCGGGCTGAACGTCGGCGTCGCTACCGTTCCGCCTCCACCGCTGCTGCTCATGGTCCAGGTCAGGATGTTTTGGTTGGAGGTGTATCCGCCTGTGGCTCCCGTGAATCCCGCATAGGCGGTGTTGGCCTGGACGGTGGATGGAATATTCACGGTCCAAGCCTGCGTAAAGGTCGCCGCAGTGCTGGCATCCGTGATGGTCATCGTCAGAGTCGTGCCGTCGTAAGTCATGTGCACACGGAAGACGTCTCCGCTATGCAGATTGACTCCCGAGTGGTCATATCCACTGCCGGCGTAGTCGGCGATGCGCCATTCACATAGAGACCCGTCGAATCAGGTCCCTCGCCGTTGTTGCTGTACAGATCGAACTTCACCGCCACGCTCTTGGTGATCGTGGTTGCGTACCCCAAACTTCCACCGGACGCACCCAGCGCTGTGGTAGAGCCGTTTTGCAGCGTAAACGTGAGTCCGTCGGCGGTCTGTGTACCTGCGGATGTCTGGAAACTGAAATCCGTAGTGAAGTTTTGAATATTTACGGGTGTCGGATACCAGGCACTGGATGCCTGGAAAGTGCCGTTGGTCGTCGTCAAAGACAAGGTCGTGCCGCTGATCAAGGCATTCCCATTCAACGCCATCGAGCCCACACCGAAGCCGCCGCCAAAACCTACCCCTGAAGAATTAACCGTAAATCCATTGACAGCTGTGGCGCTTTGGCCGTCTGTGTCAGTAATAACGACGTTGTGTCCACCCACAATGGCAGTCGATGTGATCGAGAGCGTCGCCGTAATTTTCGTCGCAGAGTTGTAGTTGCAGGAGCTGACAGTTAGTCCTTGCTCGGCGTCGAAATTACAAGAGGGATTAGGGAGAAAATTTGTGCCTGTAATCGTTACGGTGATATTGGACTGGCCCTGCAGTCCGGTGTTGGGACTCACGCTAGTGATTGTGGGGGCAGGATTGGAGCTGCCAGCTTGCACCGTGAAACTGTTGTTCAAGGTGGAACTCTGCCCGTCGGTATTGGTCACCGTGACATTGCGCGAGCCGGTGACGGCGCTGGAGAGAATATTGATGTTTGCGGTGATTTGCGTAGACGAATTCTGGGTGCAGGAATTAACGGTAATGCCCGAGCCAAAGCCACACGTCGGCGAAGGCAGGAAGTTGCTACCGGACAGCGTCACGTTCAGGTTAGACTTGCCCTGTCCTCCGACGGTGGGACTCACCGCCGAAAGGACGGGAGCCGCCTCTGAAGCTACAGTAATGGTGCGGACTGGGGGACTTGGATCGGTATTCCCGGCGGAATCGGTAACCGTGAATGAAGCGGTATAAGTACCGGCGGCAGAAAATGTCGCGGCCCCCGGATTCTGCAGCGAACTTGTAGCCGGAGTTGCACCGCGGAAACTCCAGGAATAAGCGGAAATCGAACCACTGGATGCCGAGCCGGTTCCTGAAAAGGTCACCGATTGGCCCGGGGCAATCACGACGTCCGAAGCGGGACTGGTGATCGTTCCCTTCGGCGGTGTATCCGTCGCAGTTTTCGAGATTTGTACGAACTTGGCTACCGATGGCACTCCTGAAGTATTGATAAGAAAAATCATGTAATAGCCAGGAGGGGCGGTATTCCCGTTGGGAGGGCCGGTTACGTTCACAACGCCGCTGCCGGCTGTAAATGACAGACCCACCAGACGTTGATCCATGTTAAAGGCGTGGGTTACTGAACCGTCTTTCATTATCACAACGGACGCAATGTTCGCGGCATCGGGAGACTGCACTTGAAAGGAACTGCCGTAGCCGATCACTCCGGGTGTGACTGAAGTTATCGATGGGCGGGTCGTTAAGGAGCCACTGGAATTGTACAAGTACGGCGGCGTATAGATCTCAACGTGTTGCTCGTAGGAACCGCGTGTGGGGTTACCTCCCGCGACCCACACGGTGGCGTCCGGCAGAAGTAACGCAACGGAGTGATAAAGGCGCGGAAAAGAGTTAGAGCCAGCGGATGACATGGTATTCGTTGCGGTATTGTAAAGATCGGCTTGCAAGGAGGCGGTGCTGGTGTCCTCATCGTTCAGCGAGCCGCCTACGGTGAGAATTTGCCCGTTGGGAAGCATCGTGGCGTTCATTTCAATGCGCGGCTGCGACATCGACGGACCGTAAACCCACGCGGGTGTCGATGCTGAGAGATCGATAATCTCGGTGGTTGCGGTGGACGGATTCCCTCCACCAAAAATTATCACTTTAGGTTTGTAACCGTTCGCCGGCGTTAATGGGAAAAGCACCGAGGAGCCATAAGTCCGGATTCCTCCATAATTTGTGGTCGCGATAGTGCCCGACCAGGTATTCGTGGAAGGATCAAAGGTTTGGGATTGAGTCGTCCAGCCCGAATAAAAAACTTTGCCGTTCGGCAGTACGTGCAGACGCGGGTAGAGAGGGGGCGTCCAGGGAGCCGTCACTGGTGCACTCCAACCAACTCCAACCTTGTAGATTTCCACTTGTGAATTTGTGTTTCCAGTTTCATCGAGGCCGGAAAATGTCATTACGCGCCCGTCGCCAAGGACGGTGGCGGTGGGATACCAGCGTCCGTGCGCCATATCCTCCATATCGGCATATTTTGCAGTCACGGGGTCGTAAATGGATGTTCTCTTCCAGCCGAAGAAGGGATCGTATTGAAGATTGCCGCCCACGATAAATGCTCTACCGTCGGGCAATACGATCATGCCGTTGCAAAACATGTCCCAACTCTGGGTCCCGGTGGTTACGCTGTTATTAGAAGGATCCCATAGGGCCACCAGATAGGTGGTCTGCGCAGGATAATTTCCAGAGCCAGAGACCACTAAGATTTTTCCATTGGACAGCAACGCGGTGTGGACCGGGTTGATGGGCATCAACGTCGGCAATGTCTGCCACGTACCGGTTACGTTGGCCTGGCCATGCGCGAGTGGCGCGCAAAACAGGAGTAAAGCAATAGCGGCAATACCCCAATTCTGTCTAGCAAATCTCGAAAGAAGTCGCGCAGCCAAACTCTTGCTTACCACGCAGGTTTGGTGAGCCGATTGAGTGCGGTAAAAATACATTCTTATAGCTCCCAAGATACAAGGCGGTATTTAGACTGCAATGCCATGAATGCTGTAAAAGGAACCCGATGGTCACCAAGATGTTTTGCGCCTCAGGGAAAGACACATCGGGGCCCCCAGGTGAGGCGTATAGCATTCCTAGAACCTGAGTAAATACTTTGTAATCAGTGCAGCGATTTATGGATTGGGCAACGGGATACCCATTATAGGAAATACCATACTCTTTAGCAAAACTCTTGCCAAGTCGGCGGGTGCAATTTACATGGACATCGGGTGAGAACCGAGGAGATCCCAGACTCGCCAGAATTCATGCATCTCTTCTGGCGTGCCGAGCGAGATACGCAAATAATTTGGCATGGAAGGAATTAGCGGGGCCAACACAAAATTATTCCTGGCGTAATGTTCAGAAATTTCAGAAGCCGGACGCATTACATTTAAACAAACAAAATTGGTGTGCGAATCCAAGGCTCTGAGCATCCGGGCATTCACCTGGTTCATGAATTCCTGACGGTCATTAAAATTTCGATTGGTGCAGTTCTCTATATGCTCGCGGTCCGCGAGAGCTGCCGAAGCGGCGAACATTCCGGCGCGATTCAGCGCGAAAGGCAATCCTTCTCAAGCATTTTTTCCGAATTGGACGGAGCTGCTGTCGCGTAGCCCACGCGGGCGCCGGCCAACCCGTATGCGGCTGAAAAAGTTCGGGTAACAATCACGCGCGGATTATTCATGGCCGATCGATAAACGACATGTACGCACCAGATACCGCCGGCGTAGTGATGATAGGCCTCATCGATCACCACTTGAAATTTTGGCGACACTTTGACAAGAAATTCTTCGAGATCCTTGTGCTCCGCGAGTGTTCCGGTAGGGCTGTTGGGGTTGCAGACATAGATGAGGCCGCTGGCTCCGCTTTTATTGGAATGTTTCAGCATTGCCTCTAAATTGTGCGCATGGTCATTGCGCAACGGAACTTCAATGACGGTTGCGCCGCTACTCCGTCCAAATTTGGCGAGGAATCGCAGGTAGGTGTAGCCATGATGAGCGTGGCACCCGGAGCCAGGAATGCCGCGGCAGCCATTCGCAAAACGTCGGTCGATCCGCAGCCAACGACAATTTGCTCCGGCTTAGTGATGTGGGCTAACGCCGGAGATCGCTTCACGGTGATAGTCCGCCAAAGTTTTCAGGAAAGCGCCGGAATCGGCATAACGGCTGGTGTCTTTGGCTGCTTCTTGAAGGGCTGCGATCGCTTTCTGCGAGGCGCCGTAGGCGTTTTCGTTGCGGTCCAGGCGGATTGGTTCCAGATGTTTCGGGAGGGTCTCCGAGGCCGGTAGAGATTCACCGTATCCGCTGAGGCGGGCCGCGGCGCAAGCAGGGAGCTCGCCGCTATTCCCGCACCGAGTTGCTTCAGAAGATTTCTGCGATTCACGGTCATATGAATATTTGATAACAAGAATATCCTTCCGCGGTCAATTAGCGGAAAGAAGTAATTGTCGTGAGTCCAAAGGAAAAGGCCAACCGCTCCACGCGAGGTGGAGGGTTGGCTCGCTTTGTTAATTTACCGTCAGAGTTAACTGTGTGGACGACAATTGCAGAGGTTTGCCACTCATGCTGGACGCCGTGGGCGTCAAAGTAAGTGTGTAGGTTCCTTTTTGTGTGCCGGTGGTGGTTGGAGGAGGAGTAACCATTGAAACGCCGCCACTCGCGCAGCCGGCAAGACCGTACCCGGCGAGTACAAGAACCAGGAAGCCACCGGCGTACGCGAATCGCCCTGGCATGAAGCCGCCGCTGTGTTTGAGTTGATTCAGGAGGACCAGCGCTGCCAGGCCCATGCTCAATATCAGCAGCATCAAATAACGCGAGGGAGGAGGATTCAACCGGCGGTCAGTATTGGGCGCCAGCGAGGATTTCATAGTTGTGACCGTCACGTTCACCGAGGCGGGCGCGCCCGTCGTTAACTGGACGGGATTCGTGACAGTACATACGGTTGTGGCGGGGGCACCGGAACAGACCATGTTTACTGGGCCGGAGTACCCGATACCTGCAGTGAGTTGCAACGTGTATTGGGCAGTTTGTCCGGCGGTAACCGCGGTGGTTAGAGCCGAGGACGGGCTCGTGACCGTGTATGCCGGGCTGGCGGTGCCGTTAACCGTAAAGGACTGCGGCGAATTGGGAGCATCGTCCGTTATCGTAACCGTCTCCGTGCGAGTGCCCACGGCGAGAGGAGCGAAGGTCACCGAGATAGAGCAACTCGTGTTGGGAGCGATGGTGTACCGATGCAGGGATTTGAGGGATTGACGAACTCCGACACATTCGCGCCTCCGAACACCACACCGGAGATATGCAGCGGCGCGGTACCGGAGTTCGAAATCATGATGTTGGTCAAATTGCTAGCCGTTCCTTGAGTTCCCGCGACGGCCACCGAAGCAGGTGAAATAACGACGGCTGGAGCGGTTGGAGTCGAAGAAACGCCGGTTCCGGTGAGAGCAAAGGTCTGGGGACTGGCTGGCGCGTTGTCGGCAAGTTGCAGGTTGGCTTGACGCATTCCAACGGCGCTTGGGGTGAATGCGATACCAATCGTGCAAGTTGCGTTGGAGGCCACCGCGCCGGTACAAGTATTGGAAGCTAGCGCGAAGTCGCTGGCGTTTACCCCGGTGATGGTAACCCCAGTGATATTCAGAGTGGCGCTACCACTGTTTGTCACGGTCACAACGACTGGCGGCTTGGTCGTGCCTTGTGTGGTGCTGGGCAGCATTATCGGACTGCTGGGCACAACGGTCACACCAGGTGTTGCTGAAGCGAGGCCGTTTCCGCTGAGCGCCAGAATCTGTGGGCTGCTGGAGGCGTCGTCCGTGAATTGCAAGTTGGCCAGACGCTCTCCCGTGCCACTGGCGTTAAAGGTGACTCCTACTGTGCAGGTAGCATTGACAGCTATCGCAGCAGCGGTGCAAGTGTTGGACGCGATTCCAAAATCAGTGGGATTGGTACCAATAATGGTGACGCTGCCAATGTGAAGAAGCGCGCCGCCGCTGTTCGTGACCGTGATAGAAATTGGTGCGCTAGAAGTTCCCGTCGCAACGTCCGGGAAGTCGATGGGACTTGCCGGCGAAAAGCCGACAACCGGGATGGGGCCGAGAGTCCAAGTCAAAATGTTCTGCGTCGCGGTTAGACCACCCGTGCCGCCTGTAAATCCTGCATAGGCCGTAGTAGCGCTGACAGTTCCTGGAATGTCAATCGTCCAAGTGTGCGTAAACACTGCCTTGGTTACCGTGTCAGTAATGGTCATAGCCAAAGACACGCCGTCATAGAGCATATGCACGTCGAAGATATCGCCGCTGTGCAGATCTATACCGGAGGCGGTCATGTCCACTGCCGGTATTGTGGGTAAAGCGCCGTTAATGTAGAGGCCCGTCGAGTCTATGCCCTCGCCAGAGTTGTCGTATAAGTCGAATTTCACCGCCACGCTTTTCGGTATTCCTCCCGCGCCGGTGGACATATCGGGACCATAACCCAGCGGACCGCCAGCGGCGCCGAGCGCTGCAGTGGAGTTGTTTTGAATCGCGAAGGTAATACCATCCGCAGTGAGTCCGGGGGTAATTTGAAAGGTGAAATCGGTAACGAAGTTTTGGACGTTCACGGGCGTGGCGTACCACGCGCTGGAAGCCTCGAACTCTTGGCCGTCGGTTAATTGCAAGACCGATTCATTGAGCTGTGCATTGCCGTTCAGCACCAGGGCTCCAGCACTGAAGCCGGTGCCGAGTTGGACAGTCGGGCCCAAATTTTGAGCGATGGTAAAACCGTTAATAAAGGTTGCGCTTTGACCGTCGGCGTTGGTAACGATGACGTTGTGCCCGCCAAGCGTAGCGTCCGCAGCGACAACTAGATTTACGTTGATCTGCGTTGGAGAAACGAAGGTGCAGGTGTTGACGGTGCCGCCGAAATCAGAATCAAAGTTGCATGTCGGCGCGGGCTGGAAATTCGTTCCAGTTAGAGTTATGGCGACGTTCGTGGTGCCTTGAAATACGGCATTGGGGGTTACTGCCGTCAGCGTTGGGGCGGGAAGCGCATTTCCGGCCACTACGCTAAATCCATTGGCGAGACGGCGCGGTTTGGGTATCGGTATCGGTGACTAAAATGTTGCGCGGTCCAACGGCCGCGTTGGCCAGAACATCCACGTTAGCGGTGAGCTGAGTAGCGGAATTGAAGGTACAAGAGTTGACGTCAACTCCGGCGCCAAAGCTGCAAATGGGGTTCGGTAAGAAATTAGTGCCAGTGAGGATGACGTTCAGATTCGTTTGACCTTGCGCACCGTAAGCCGCGAGTGGGCCAATCATGGCGCTGGTAAGCGTCGGTGGCGGTGAAGTCGGCTTTACGATGATAGTGACCACCGGCGGATTCGGATCGGTGATGCCGGAGTTATCGGTAACAGTGAGGGAGGCTTGGTAAGTACCGGGTGTAGAGAATGTCACCGCGCCGGGAGTTTGCATGGAACTCTTGGCCGGCGTTCCACCGCGAATGGACCACCAATATGCGGCGATTGTTCCGGTGCCTGAAGCGGTTCCAGTTCCGGCAAACGTAACCGTTTGTCCCTGATTGATATTCACCGTCGAGGTAGCTGGACTAGTAATGGTTCCGGTGGGCGGAACGTCTAACGGCGCAGTGGAAAGCTGCACAAATTTTGCGACCGAAGGCACGCCTGCGTTGTTGATCAAAAATAACATGTAATAGCCTGGAGGCGCGATGTTTCCGTTCGGGGGGCCGGTTACGTTCAAGGCTCCGCTACCTGCGCTGGACACCAAGTCCACAAGGCGCTGATCCATGTTGAACGCGTGGGTAACGGCGCCGTCTTTCACTAAAACTACAGAGGCGATGTTTGAGGCATCCGGAGTTTGCACTTGAAAGGACGTGCCATAGCCAATTACAGAGGGAGTAACACCCGTTATCGTTGGGCGCGTGGCGAGAGTGCCGTCGAGATTAAAGAGATAAGCCGGCGAATAAATCTCCACACTGGGCTCATACGTTCCCCGAACAGGATTTCCTCCCGCGACCCACACGGTGGCATCCGGCAGCAGCAGTGCTACGGAATGATAAAGTCGCGGCACAGCATTGGCGCCCGCGGAAAGCATCTTGTTTGTAGCCGGATCGTAGAGATCAGCATTCAGGCTTGCGGTGCTGGTATCTTCGTCGTTGAGCGAACCTCCCACGGTGAGAACCTGGCCGTTGGGCAAAATCGTCGCGTTCATCTCAATGCGTGGCGCGGACATGGCCGGACCCTTGGTCCAGGCGGGAGTCGGGACAGAAAGATCGATAATCTCGGTGGTCGCTGTGGCGGGATTGCCTCCGCCAAAAATTATGACCTTCGGTGCGTAATTCGGAGGGGTCAGTGGGAGCAGCACGGACGAGCCATAGGTTCGCGTTCCGCCATAGATGGTGGTAGCAATTACGTTGGACCAGGTGCTGGTGGCGGGGTCAAAAATTCGGGATTGCGTCGTTGAACCGGAATAGAAAACCTTGCCGTTTGGCAAAACGTGCAGGCGCGGATAGAGAGGCGGGGTCCAGGGGGCCATGACTGGCGGCGCCGATCCAGCACCAACGGTGTAGATTTCCGTTTGGGGGTTGGTGGCTCCCTTTTCGTCCAGCCCTGAAAATATTAAAACCCGCCCGTCGCCGAGCACCGTGCTGGTGGGATACCAGCGGCCATGGGCCATGTCTTCCATGTCTACGAAATTGGGTTTCGGACTGACGGCTGCAGGGTTGTAGATCGAGGTCCTGTTCCAGCCAAAGAAGGGGTCGTACTGAAGATTGCCGCCCATAATAAATGGACGGCCATCGGGCAACACGATCATTCCGTTGCAAAACATGTCCCAGCTCTGCGTCTGAGTGGCCATGGTGTTTGTTGCGGGATCCCAAACCCCAACGCTGTAAATGCTCTCCGCGGGATAATTTCCGGAGCCGGACACCACCAATATCTTGCCATTGGACAAGAGCGCCGTATGAATCGGATTAATAGGCATTTGCGTCGACACGGTTTGCCAGGCGCCCTGCACATTGGCTTGCGCGTGCGCTACGGGTGCGTAGCAAGCAGCGGTCAGTGCCAAAGTCGCAATGAGAAGCGATGTGAAGGAAGGAAACGGTTTATGGCGAAGTTCTGAGCCGCAGGTCGTTTGAATCGAGGGTTGAGGGGTAGCCTTGCGGCCGGGGTGATACGTCACAAATGCCTCCTTGGTTCAACAACCGGCGACTGAGGCCGGGAATGTCTAAAAGCTGCGAACTGCTTCCGTCCGAAGACCGAGACCCGTTACTCCATTACTGCATCACCGGGGCCACCGTAAGTCGTTTATTTACAGTGACTCACATTGAGAATTGTCCAGTCATTTTCCAGCTATGGGAAAATGCGTCGCTCTGTGCCTCCCTACCAATGGCTGGCCGCCTAGGGGCATCGAGCGTGACTACCTTCGCCGCGGGGAGACTCTGAACACGGTGGGAATTATGGGTTAAGGGGGGAAGAATCGAGGTAGACGGAATCGAAGGTGGAACTCCGTGAAATTCTGATTTGCCCGGGTAAACTACACATCTAAAGAAAGAGATGCAGAAAATCCGGGATGAACGTGAATCTCATCAATGTGGAGGTGTTTCGCCGCATTGTACGTTTTTCTTGTTTCGTAATTTTACTAGCCGTGCAATTTAATCTCTTGTAAATAACTATGATTTATATTAACAACACACTATCTAAAAGTGGAATCGTGCCTCAGCACAAGGACACCCACCTGATGCCCGCACGCTGATCGGTCAAAAGGAGAAATAAAATGTTCACCACGAAAGGGCTGCTATCGGCAGCCTTGCTCGGAAGTATCGCTCTGTTCCTAGCCTTCCTGTCGTCGAGGGTTGTGCAGGGACGCTCAACTCCACCGCAACAGATAGTCGCTCCCCACTTACACTCCTTTGCTCCGGCGAATATCATCGACGGAAGCGTCCACCCGGAAATGATTCAAGACGGTGAGGCATTCCGTCTCTTCTTTCTGGCAGCAGCGACAGGCTCAAACCCATCGCCGGAGGAGAAGGAACGTCAACGTGCAATGCTGTCCCCGACTCAGTTCAGCGAGCAGGAGCTGGCAATGGCAAGCGCGGTTCTCGCTGATTACAAGGGGCAATACGAAGCAGCCGTCCAGAGGTACAACGACGCGGTTGCATCAGCGGGATCACCCGAACAACTTCCTGCTGGCAAACAGTTGGTTGCAGAGCTCGATGCACTGGCACTGGCAGCGAAAACAAAGCTGGAATCCTCCATATCAGGAGCCAGCTCTCTACGCTTGTACGCTCATGTACAGGGTGAAAAGTCAAAAATGCAAGTCTCGGCTAAGTAGTCAAATTAGGAGAGGAAGGAGTACAAATCAAATGAAATGAAAAATTATATTTGCATTCGTTTTCTTCGTGTGCGGACTTTGCTTTCCGGGGAACGCCGGAGCCCAGCAGGGCTACTGCTTCAACGCGTACTTCAGTCCCTACACCAACGATAGCCTCGGCAGCAATGGTGTCAGCATCATCCAAACAGTTCAAGAAAGCGGATACATCACCCTGAACAATCCGGCTGTGTGGGGAGGTCCCAATACAGGTTGGATATATCCCTGCACCAGTCAGGACAATCAGATGCAAGGTACAACGCACACTTACAGCATCCAGAACCTCCTAGGTTCGACTGGCGGTAATTACAGTCAGGGACCGACTCCGGTGCTTAACTACAATACCTATTCAATTACGATAACCGCTCCGGTCACCTCGGGAACTGTTTACGACAGCGAAACGAACGCCCAAGTGCTCTGCCTGGTGGCAGGGACAATCTTTTCGACGCCAGGCAGCCCTCATTTACGAGGAAGCTGTTACATATTCCCATAATGTTGGAGGCAGCTGTGGCGCTTGGCAAGTTATCAGTTGGTGCACACCCGCATCCTCCCCGCCCGACTGGAGCCCGACCATTGCTTTAACCAAACTAACCTTTCCTTATTACAACAGCTTGAGCGTTTGCGACCGCCCCAAGGGGGCCGCGAAAGGGACGGCGTGGAAGTGCAGCCCAAACCCGTCACCATTGGCCTGGGCCTATACAGACCCCTCTCAGCATACGTGCACAAACTTGGATAAGGGCACACTTGGAATTTACCCGTAAACTAGAGAACAGGGTCGAACGCTCACGAAATGAGCGCTCGGCAAAGCCCTTTGGAGGCGGTAAATGATGAATGAGAACTTGCAAGCCAAGCTAGCTGAAACCGAGAAGGAGGCGGGACCTTTGGAAGAGCCATTTCGACAGGCAAGCTGAAGGCAACGTCATGCTCATGAGCATGCTGGCCCAATACAAGTGCAAGACTTGCGCTCTCTATCACTTTCCTGAGCCTGTTGAGAAGTGCGAGCGCACTGAGGATAACGATGCTATGCGTGAGCATGCTAAACAAGTGCGAGAACGTTTTTTGACTGAGTTCAGGACTGCATTGAAACAGTCGATCGACGAACGTGGAGAGACCGGTTGGCGTTTCATCGATGAGTATTTAGACGAAAAATAAGAAGTGGTGGGGCTGGCCGGAGTTGAACCGGCGACCTAGAGGTTAGGAACCCCTCGCTCTATCCATCTGAGCTACAGCCCCGTTGGAGATTTATTGTACCCGTTTATGTACCCAAATCTGAGGCCAAACTACCCAGAATAATGCCGCTTGAATGCTTCGATTTCCGCTGTAACCCTAAGAATTCAAACAACGTCGATGAACATCTAGGTTTTCCTAAACCGGTTGTCGCGAGTTCGAATCTCGCCAGCCCCACCATTACCCATAACAATTGCGTCCTAATAATAAATACGCAGCGCAGGCATTAAAATTTGCCGCGCTGAGTATTGACGATCGGTCGACTTTCCTTGCCGCCGCAGCCATCAAATGAATTCAACGGCTAAACGGCGCTGAGGTTTTCATCTACTGTTTGTCATAGACCGCGACGTAACTCGTCGAGTCCGTACCCTTGGATGTAATGGTCGTAACTTTACCGTCCTTCGAAATCTCCACTTTAGTGTTCGCGGTAACTTTGCCGCCCTTCTTCTGCGTCGCTTCGTAGGTGTTTGCATTGATGCGTTTGATCGCGATCATGTCGAAGCCGCCGGGTGCGGTTCCGGTCATCGGATAATCCTTGCCGTCGTATTTCACCGTAAAACCATACGAAATAGGACTGCCGTCTGTCCCGGTTCCTGCGTAGGTATATTTCACCGAATCACCATCAGCCTCGACAGTGCGCGTCATTTCCTTCGGCATGGGCGTCCCAGTATATTTTGATTTCGCGACATTCAGCTTCCATGTTCCAAGCAACGGATTTGCCTGAGCAAAGACCTGCGCGGATGCCATGGCAACGAACATTACAACAACGACATATGCTAAAGCACGCTTCATAGAGACCTCTCTCTTTAAGTTTTAATTTGATTGGCCGGTTTACTCACTCGCGGGGTAAACGTTGTAAGTGTTGAGCCCGGGAAATTGCTGGCAAAGTACGCTGGCCTACAGGCTGTGTCAACAAGTTTTGTGCACAAGGCAAGATTATCAACGTGAGTTTTTCTATGGGCTTGGGACCGTCAGGCATATTTCTCTCGATCGATCACTTTCCTTGCCTTTGGAATCGAGCGAGGTAACTACGTAACAATATCGTTCTCCACCCTGGACTCCGGGGTCGTCATAGCTGTTGGTATTTGAGGTTCCCACCTTGGTGAAGGTTTGGCTCCTATAGAGCCGGCGATAAACGTTATAACTGACGGCGCGCGACGCTTTATCCCAATTGATTGTAATTTTGCGAGGCTTGGAAGGTTGTGCAGGCTGCTGACTGCGGGTCGGATGCAAATAAAAAATCAAGACAAACAGAATTCCGGCTAGCACCAATGCGACACCCGAGCGTTTGAGAATTGTCATTGGCGTCTTCGCTAGCAACTCTTCACAAGTCGATAGTAAGCGACTTTTTGCTGGATGATGCTCGCCTGGATGATGCGTCGTCTGGATAATAAACGAAGTTTTGTCCGTGGGGCATCCGTCGAGAAACTTAGTAATTCTCGAGCGAAGCGAACGCGAGAGATCGGTCTCGCCGGACCACTCCGGCTCATTTGGCAATGCGGCAATCGATTGGTAACGACGAATCCTCCCGCAAAGCGCCGTGCTAAAGTACACTTTCGCCGCGTTATCCCCGAAAGATGATGGAAGCTCAAAAAATCGGCCGTTACGAAATTATTAAGGAAAAGGGCCGCGGAGCCATGGGCGCGGTGTATATCGCACGCGATCCGGCCATGGACCGCATCGTGGCTCTGAAAACGATCCACTCGCTGGCGCTTAGCGGGCCGCAAGCCGAAGAATTTCGCGAGCGATTTTATCGTGAAGCGCGGGCCGCAGGCGGATTGTCGCATCCGGGTATCGTCACGATCTTTGACGTTGGCGAACAAGACGGCGTGCCGTACCTGGTGATGGAATTTATCGAGGGACGCACGCTGGCGGAGGCTGCAATAAATGGCCAGCGATTTACCTTCGAGCGCGTCTGCGAGATTGGACAGCAAGTCGCGGAAGCGCTCGCCTATGCGCATAAGCACGGGGTCATTCATCGGGACATCAAGCCCGCCAACATTCTGCTGACCTCCGAGGAAAAATATGGAGTTGAGCGCCCCAAGATTACTGATTTTGGTGTGGCCAAACTGGGCGCCGCGCAACTCACTTCGACCGGGCAAATTCTTGGGAGTCCGGCGTTCATGCCGCCAGAGCAATTTACCGGCGCGCCCATTGATGGACGCAGCGACTTATTTTCTCTAGGCGTGATTTTGTATTGGATGGCCACTGGAGAGTACGCCTTCACAGGCGAAACGATTACGGCGGTTTCCTACAAGGTGGTGCACACCGAAGCAGTGCCGCCTCGAAAACTGAATCCCGCGGTGCCTGCGGCGTTTGACGAAATTATTTTGAAGTGTCTGGCCAAGTCGCCCTCGGATCGTTACTCCACTGGCGATGAGTTGGCTCACGACCTGGCGGTGCTGCGAGCGGGACGCCCCGCTGCAGAATTACAGGCGTCTGTGCCTGTATCCGTTCCTGCTACTTCCAGCGGGGCTATGGACGTCACTCTGGATTCAAATCCCGCAGCGTTACCAACGACGCCAGCTGTCCGGCAGTCTGCCGCTGTGGTGATAGCTCCGACAGCTGGGCCGCAAAAAAAACGAACTGGGTGGATCGGCACGACCATCGGCTTGATTTTTGCCGCCTTACTTCTTGCAGGTGGCTGGTACGGCTATGCCAACCGTGAGCGCATCGCGACAATCCTGGATCCCAACTCTGGGCCGGAACCTGTCGCGGACGTGACGCCCTCTGAAGCCACGTCCAAGACCGACAAAACCGCAACGCCGCCGAATCGCCAGCCACGAAACGAAACTCCGAACAAGCAACCAGCCAAAAGCGGCGCCAGGAATACGACTCCTTCAAGGACTGCCGTTTCGGCTCTGCCTCCTCCTCCGCGTGTGGACTTCGATCCGAAACAGTTGGACCCCAACGCCAACGCGAAGTTAAAAATTGAAGCGGATCACTTTCCTGCCAATGTCGCTTTTACCGTGGAGATGGGCGGGAAAGTTTATTTTGAACGGGGCGGAAACAATAACCAGCAACTGTTTGACGACCTGTACGTGCCACCGGGAGTTACCGAGTTTCGGGTCATCGCCGGTGAAGGCGCAAATCGAAAAACTTCCAACATCGTGAGCGCCGAATTCAAGCCCAAGAAAAAGAAAACCTTGCGTATTGAATTGCGAACTCAAGGTCAGAAAAGTGGTTCATCAGTGCCGTCCGGGGTTTATGCCGACTCGCAAATTGTAGTCACCCTCAAGTAAGACCTCGGGGACACTCGTAACACGGAGGAGTTGCACACGCGTTGAACGGCGTGCGCGCTTGGGGCGAAGATGGCTGCGGCGTTCGAACGTCCTATGTCGACACGCCGACAATTGCAGGAAATGTCGGCACGTCGACAATTGCACTTCTGATGCAAAACAGTTTCGACATAAAGAAAAGTCTTATTCGTGAATCAAAAAGACGGTTGTTTCACGTGAAACAGATTTAGTTCGAACGTGAGTGCATTCGAACAAGTCCCCGGTTCGAACGGTCGCGGCGTTCGAATGATGTGCACATTCGGGAATCAGGAGCGAAAAAACAAATGTTTCGTAAAAGACATGTCCACATTGGTCCCGCGGATCTAACTATGGCCCCCGGTGAGGCGGTTTCGTTCTACGGTAAGGATAGACACGTGCATGGGGTATTAGGTCGCGCGCGTCGCGCAGCGGTTAGTTCTACCCCGATTGAAAGAGCGGAGGACCTGCAGTGGATAGAGTTTTATCATCGATCGACAAGTATGGTTACGTGGCAAACCGGCAATTGCCCGTAAAAGGGAGTTGCTGGGGATGCAGCGCCAAGCCCGATGGCCGTGGACGGCGACAAGATCGGGAATATACACGGCGCAATGCTGAATTTTCATTTGCTTCTGCGATCCCAGCGACTTTATGAAGTCGATCATCCGCAACGAATTGCCACTTTGGGAATGGCCTACGATTCTCTGCACTCCGTTGTGGGACGCCACAAACTCGAATTGCAAGTAATGCGCGACGGATTGGTTCCTCTGCGCTCGGCGACAGCTTGTTGCCAGATGTGACTGGCGAGATGCTGGCGCTCTCGCACTTACGATGCAGGCCGGATCAGGAACTCCTTCCTGCCAAAGGTTAGCCAGGACGAAGTGGACATTCTGGCTGAGCTCATCAAGGTATCATTGATGACGATGGGACAGGCGAGCGCTGCTCCGACAGCTGCTCAGCCATCTGGTCAGGCGGGCGCGAAAACAGCGAATAACGGAGCCGTGGGGCGCGCGGGATGCCTGGTGGATAAAGAGTTTCGCCGAACGAGATGTGGAAGGGATCCTGGTTAACGCGCAAGTGGATCGAAAAGTAGACACACTCTTGACCAGCTTGATCGCGACGCTGGTAGCCTACGGGGCCATTCTCCGCGGATTGATTCCGAAAACGTGCGTCTGCCCGGTTTTGACGACCTCATCGCCACATTAAAACTCTTGGCACGCATCACTCTTCCGCTGGAGCCGGCGCGCGAACTTTCGCCGGAGGCGGGGGCGCGCGCGATTCGCGAAGCCATGGAAGCAGCGAGTCACAATACCGTGCGGCTGCTGCTGAGCGCGATCTCGCAATACTCGCCGGAGGAGGGTGAACTCCCGCAGTTATATGTGAAGCGCCTGGCGGAAAGCTTGATTTTTGAATATTTGCTTGCCGAATTCGCGGCGGGCTCGTTGACGCCGGTTTTGGTGCGGCCGACGTTTGATCGTCTGGGTGAAGTGTTGGTGGCGGCCGGAAAGATTCCCGGTACGCATGGCCCGGGCAGCCAGATTCTTTTGCCGAGTGTGATGCAGTCCTCGTTAGCGGCCACGTGGGTGGCGGAAAGCTATCGCGAAAAATTGGTGACGCGCTTCTGGCTGGAGCTTCCACCCCGGCGAAAAGTCCATGGTGTTACGGGGGCCGGATTTGTGGAGCGTGCCGGTGCTGGCGCTGCGCCAAACGTTGGGAAATCTCGCGGATGCCGGAGCCGATGCGCCACGCCGCGAAGTGCGCCACATCGTTTTGAATTACGCCAGACGGCTGGAACACGAAGATACCCGCGCGCGCCAAACCGTGGCGGCCGGACTTAATGAATTATGGCCCATCATCGAATCGCTGTGGCCCAACCAGGTACCGGAAGATTTAAGCAAGGGAGCGCTGGCAGCGCTGCGCATCGAGCGCGAGCCGCAAACGGCTTCAGCACTGGCAACATTTATCGAATCACTGAGCCACATTGCGGTGGTACGCGGAGACTATGAAGGCTTCGAAGCGATCATTCTGGCATTGGAGCAGCCTTCCCGTGATTTCGAGCACACCAACTTTCCCGCATTGGTAAAACGCCTCTTCGCGCAGGACCGATTGTTCCTTTTGGTGGATGCCGGGATCGGCACACCGCGCTCTAGATCCGGGATCGCCCAGATTGCTGGAGCGCGATCCTGATAAATTGCTGGATCGCCTTACGCTGCTGTTGGGCGAAGAACGTGGCGGGAGCCTGTTGCCAGCTATGGCGCGTCTGATACGGACTATCGGGGTACCGGTGTTGACGATCCTCGAGACGCCTTTACGAAGCTCGTCCGCAGCGCGTAAGCGCCGCCATCAAATTGCTGGCGACTGCATACCGGACCGATTGCTGCGCGGCCTTACAATGCGCTC
>CAVPKZ010000087.1:0-16637 GCA_963705755.1 uncultured Acidobacteriota bacterium
ATGGCGAAGGCGGTAAGAAAAGTGGTGACGTTCAAAAGCAAAATGGCGGTGAGTCCGGGCAGCAAGAAATTTGGAGAGCGTGAGTCGGGATTGAACAGTAATTTTGGGCGCATGTCGACGGCAAAGCTAGCTCGGTCGGGAAGTACGCGGCGAAGCGATTCGTCCAAGCCGATGGCGGTGGTTACGTTAATGGCTTGTCCGGCGACCGACGAGTCGGAGCCGTCTATAAGTACTAAGACCTGAGCGCTCATGTTGTGGATGAGCCGGTCGGAATAGTCCACGGGAATTTTTATGCCCACGCGGGCGCGGCCGGAGATGATGGCATCGTTAAGATCGTGGTCGTTGGTCACATAGTCGATGATATTGAAGGTGTCGGAATTCTTCAGACGGTCGATGAGTTCGCGACTTTCGCGCCGGCCGTCGCCATTAAAAACCACGGTATGAACCTGCCTCACGTTGGTGTCTATGCCAAAACCCAGCACAAACATCTGAATCAGCGGTATGAATAAAGAAAAAAACAGGGTGGCCGAATCGCGCCGCACGTGCAGCACTTCTTTGTAAAAAATGGCGCCGAAGCCGCGAAAGAGATCAGTCACGGACGGTCTCCAGCTGCGCCTGATGCTTGTAGGTAAGCTCGACAAAAACATCTTCCAGGCTTGGTGTCAGCGGGCGGATGTCGGTGACGGTGATGTCGTTTTTAAGCAATTGTGCGTGAAGGTCGGGAAGGTCAAAGAGTCTTCTACCAGCGCATGGATGGATTCGCCAAAAATTGTAGCGCTGCGAATTCCGGGAATTTTCCGCGCCACTCGAAGCGCGCGGGTGACTTCAGGAGTGCTGATTTCGACGCGCTTGGTGCCAGGGGGCTGCACGTCGGGAATTTTTTTCAGCTCGACAGGAGTACCATCGGCAATGAGTTTGCCGTAATAAATGTAAGCGACGTGACTGCAGCGCTCGGCTTCGTCCATGTAATGCGTGGTGACAAAAAAGGTGATGCCGTGGCCTGACAGCTCGAACAGCAAATCCCATAATTCGCGGCGCGCGACCGGGTCAATGCCCGCGGTGGGTTCATCGAGAAATAAAAGTTTCGGCTCATGAAGCATGGCGCAACCCAGCGCCAATCGTTGCTTCCATCCGCCAGAGAGGCGCGCGGCGAGACGGTTCATGTATGGAGCCAGCCCGTTGAGTTGGACAATTTCATCGATACGCTGCTTCATACGCGCGGCCGGCAAGCTGTAGATACGGCCGTAAAATTGCAAATTTTCGGTGACCGTGAGGTCATCGTACAGACTGAATTTTTGAGACATGTAGCCGATGCGCTCGCGGACAGACTCCGCATCGGTGCGCACATTCAGGCCTTCCACCCAGGCAAAGCCTTCGCTAAGTGGCAAGAGGCCAGTAAGCATTTTGATGACTGTCGTTTTGCCGCTGCCGTTGGGGCCCAGGAAACCGAAAATTTCTCCTTTTTCGACGCGAAAGCTGACACCGTCCACGGCGACAAAGTTCCCAAAGCGGCGAACCAGATTTTTCGCGTAGATCGGAGGCTTCTTCCGGGCGTTGTCCGTTATCGGCGGGCATAAATTTAATTCGCAGCTTTCAACTTCACGTCGGCCGCCATACCGCTACGCACACCACCGGTGGTGTCATTGACGCGCACTTTCACGCCGATTACTTCGTGCACCCGTTCGCTGCGAGTCTGCACGTTGCGTGGAAGAAATTCGGCTTGCTGATTGATTTGCTCCACGACGCCGTTAAAAGCGGTGTTGGGAAAAGAGTCGACGCGCACTTCTGCCTGCTGGCCAAGGCGCACGCGGCCGATTTCCGTTTCGGGGATGTAAATACGGATGTACACCTGATCTCGTTCAAGGAGCGTGGCGACTGGCGTATTGGGCGCGATGAGATCTCCCGGTCGGACGTCGAGCACCTCCACGGTTGCATCGGCCGGGGAAACGACTTGCGCTTCGCGCTCCCGCGCTTGGTCGTAGTTGTAAGCAGCTTTGGCTAGGTCAATATCTTCAGTGCGGCTGCCGTGTTCGAACTTTTCCTCGGTTGCCAGTGCCGCGCGATAGCGCGCTTCCGCGGAAGCAATTTCTTCCGGACGGTACCCACGTTGAAGCTCGGCCAATTTTTCCTGGGCATTTTTTTGCTGGGCGGCGGCCACTTTCCAAGCGGCTTCCGCGGCATCGCGTTGCTGGCGCGAGACCAGATCTTTTTTCGCTAAAGCGTCATAGCGGTCGAAATCATTATGGGTTCGCACTTCTTCCGCATTGGCGCGATCGAGGTCCGATTGAGCCGCGGCGATATCCTCGCTGCGATAGCCGTTCTTGCGTTGCTCGTAGTCGGCTTTGGCCTCGGCAGTGGCGGCGCGGGCCTGGGCAATATCTTCCGGACGCGAACCGGTATGAGCTTTTTCCCACGCGGCTCGTGACTGCCCGAGAGCGGCTTGCAATTCCTTGTCGTCAAAGGTGATCAGAATCTGGCCCGCTTTTACGTAGTCGCCTTCGCGAACGAGGACCTTGTCGATGCGCCCTCCGACTTTGGAACCAACGCGGATATCGCGCGCTTCCACCGTGCCGGATCCTTGCAAAGTGGAATCGTTGCGTCCGTGAAACCATCGAGCAGATACGACCGCCGCGGTTCCCAGAACGATCAGCACGATTAGAATCGCACTATTCTTACGACTCATGTCGCGCCTCCTGCTGTACCCCAGGAACAGCAGGTGCTAGACCATCACGCGGGGATAAGCCCTGCCAAAGCACATCGAAAGCCGTGCGAATGCGAGCGGACAGCGAATCGTCCCCATAAAGGGACCAGATCAGCAAAGTCCCGAAAACCGTTTGGCGAAAGACGTGAGCAATGTCAGCAGCGGGCAGATCCTTGCGCAGCTCGCCGCGCTGCTGGCCGATTTCCACAAACTCAGTGAGCAATCGGTGTCCTCGGGTCTGGTTAATGCGCATACCATCACGCACCGGGGTGCTCGATAAATTGGCGAGGAGCAGGGCACGCATGAGCGACGGATTGCGACCAGGCTCTTCGGTCATGCGCACAGCAAGGGTGCGAAGAAATTGTGGAACCGGTTCAGGGGTATTGCGAAGATTGTCGATGATGGATTCGAGCTTGCTGAGTTGCATTTCAGCGAATGCCAGTAAAATGTGATCTTTGCTGGGGAAGTAGTTGAAAAACGTGCCTTTGCCGACATCGGCGACGTTGGTGATGTCCTCCACAGTGGTGTCTGCGAAGCCGTGTTTGGCGAAGAGATCGAGAGCAGCACGAAACAGGCGTTCCCGGGTCTGCGAGGAACGCCTCTGCCGGCGGTCCGCCGAAGTGGTTGTGAATAGAGAACTCATAATGACCATTACCCATATATGACTATAAGTCATACATGATTGCACGGCAAGTATTTTGCTATTCAATTTCTATAGCATACAGGTAGAAAGGAACTCCCAAGCCATTGATGACTTGGGAGTTCCCTTGTTGCTGAACCTCTTACTGAAGGCTTTCTTTGAGGCCTCGAAGGGGCGCACTTCGCCTAACTAGCAACTAGTCTTCGCGCAAGGATCGCGGATCCGAAGTGTTCTTTGGGCTGCGGCGATCGAGGTAAGAAATCAGGCGCTGTGCAGCTTTGGGCACTTTTACTCTATTACCGAAGATTATGTCGTGAGCGTCGACACCTCTGCCGTAGACGCTCTCGTTGGCATCGCCATCCGGTCGCACACTTGCGCCTGCCAACGAAACTCCGGCAAAGAGTCCGCGCGAACGTGAGTAACTGAGAACTTCAGCGCGGAGAGTCGCGTCCGTGGAAGCTTCGGCGGTCCGTCCCTTGGGGCCCGCGGCAACCGAGGCGTCTGCACCGAGTTTTACTTTGTTCTTAAGCATGGAGTGAGCGCCGCGAGGATTCATCACCAGCAAGACAAAGTCGGTGGCTTGTCCGCCGATCTGAAACCCGACACTGCCGCCCTCCAAAACCATCATGGATGGGGCGCTCCACGGGCCGCTGTAATGCTCGCCAGTACGGCAAGTCATTGCGCCGCGGCCATAGCTGCCGCCGACAACAAAGGCAGCTTTGAGGACGGATGGGAAAACAATGATGCACTCAGCCTTGTCGATCAGGTCTTGCGGGATGTCTTCGGGAATATCCATGATTTCCCGCAGCACCGTACCGCAATTCTGAAGCCGCTCCGCTTCTTTTGAATCTGCTCCGGACAATGGCAACGCCAGCGCGGCCAGAGCCAGCAATGAAAGCATTCGCTTCATATTCAATTCACCTCGGTTTCGATTTTTGACGCTTTAGTTGGAAAAACGGTTAACGTGGACGCGACCAGCGGACTTTCAGTTCATCAGACCCAAGTGCGCATCGCCAATGTTGAGCGAGCGCTCTGAAGGGAGTGATCCGCGGCGCTTCGACTATACTTTCGTTGACCGTAATTTACCAGCGGGGAGCGGCATGAGTATCGGGCGAGCGAGTTTGAAATGCGCTGCGACGATATGGGCGCTTGTGTTTTGTAGTTTGTTTTTGAATCCGCCTGCAGCGCTGGCGCAAAAGAAAACAAACCGCGGCACAGCGCTACCGGTGCGGCCGCCACAACGTCGCGCTTCGCGAAGAGAGTAGACGCGCTGCTGGGAGCAGAGCCTACCAGTAAAGGCGAGTGGGGCTTGTTGATTGCCGATGCGGAAACGGTCCAAACGCTGTACGAGCAGAATGCAGCGAAGTATTTTGTGCCGGCATCAAATATGAAACTGTTTACGACCGCGCTGGCGCTGGACAAACTGGGCCCGGAGTTTCGGTTTCATACCACATTGGAAAGCACTGGAGTTGTTTCGCCAGAGGGCGAGTTGAGTGCTGACCTGGTGCTGGTGGGCCAGGGCGATCCCAATCTTTCGAATCGCAAATTTCCATTTAATTTGAAAGAAGAATTCGATGGGCCGCCGGAACGAGGCCTGGCGCAGCTTGCCGACGGCTTTGGTGGCCAAGGGCGTAAAGAAAATGTCCGGGGATGTGATCGGCGATGACAGTTACTTTCCGAGGGAGCGCTATCCCAACGGTTGGGAAATTGACGACATGGTCTGGGAATACGGAGCGGCAATTTCGGCGCTGGTAGTGAACGACAACACTGCGACGGTGACGCTTACGCCCGGACAGGTTGGCAGGCGATGCTGTGCAAGTCGTAGTAGCGCCGCGCACTCAGGACTTCGTAGTGGATAACCAGGTAACGACCAGCGCAGCCAATGTCAAAGCTGATTTGACGTTGACCCGAGAGCCTGGCGCACATTTGGTGGTTGTGCGCGGAACGTTGCCGGAAAAAGCGCGCCGCGAAAATTGGTGCTGGCGATTGCGGAGCCGGCTGTGCATGCGGCCACCTTATTAAAAGCGCTGCTGGAACAACGAGGCGTAGAAGTCAGCGGCGGAGTTCGAGCGCGCCATGAGGCCATTACGGTGGAGGGGATCACGCCGACGGTTTTAGCGGAGCATGTGTCGATACCGTCTAGGCGATTCCGTGAAGTTGGTGAACAAAATTAGCCAGAATTTGCACACCGAAGTATTGCTGCGGACGGCCATGCGGAAAGCAGGCACTTGGAATTCTTTTGATGACGTCGCGAAATTTGCGGCGGACTTTTACGCCCAGGTGGGAATTGCTCCCCAGGACATGATCCAGACCGACGGCTCGGGATTATCGCGACACGACATGGTCACTCCGCGAGCGATGCTTACCTTATTGCGGTACGCGCAGACGCGGCCGTGGTTTGAAAGCTTTTTTGCGTCGCTTCCGGTGGCTGGCGTTGACGGCACCCTCGAAGAGCGCATGAAAAATACGCCCGCAGCCGGAAGAGTGCATGCCAAGACCGGATCCGTGGAGCACGTCAGGACCTTGTCGGGATTTGCGGATACGGCAGGGGGACGCAGATTGGCGTTTTCCTTTATGACCAACAACGAATACGGGAAAAATCATGAGACCCCGGACGCAATGAACGGATTGTGCCTGGCGATGATCGAAGAATTTAATACCGTGCCCGCCAAACGCTCCCGCGAACACAAGCAGCCACAGTAAGCGGCAAAGAAAAATGAAAAAGGAAATGATGGTCAGCGTGTTTGGGAGTTCGCGGCCGCGCCAAAATGATCCTGAATATGCGGAGGCGCGTGAGCTGGGGCGCGTGCTGGCCCACAAAGGTTTTGCGATTTGCACTGGCGCGTATGGCGGCACGATGGAAGCGGTTCTCGCGGAGCGAAAGAAGCTGGCGGCAAGACCTACGGGGTGACCGCGGACTTTTTTCCGGCGGCCAAAGGTCAACGATGGGTAGACGTAGAAGTGCGCGTCAAAGACCTGGCAGGAAAGATTGTTTGAGATTATTCGTTTAGGCAGACGGATTGGGTGGCTGAAAGGCGGGACCGGCACTTTGGCCGAATTGGCAGTAACTTGGGAAATGATCGAAAAAGTCGGTGATGCCGGCGAAACCATTTGTAGCGCTCGGGAAATTCTGGCGGCCGATTTTGAAATGTGTGCAGGAGGCGGAGATGGGTGGAGGAAAATCCCTGGGCAGAATCGCGGGCGCAGATTTTGAGGACTGTGGCGACGCCAGAAGAAGCCGCGGACGTTTTGTGGAATAGTTTAGGCAACAGAAGGGTTAATATTTAAATGGAAACGTAAAACGATGTCGCGCACGGCATTGGATGTATTGGAGTTCGACAAGCTGCTGGAGTTGCTGCGGCAGAGGACGACTTGTGCGCCGGGACGAAGGTTTGTGGATGGTCTGCAGCCGGGGATGGATCGCGATGCGATGGCCGCAGCGTTTGCGTTGATTCGCGAAGCGCGGGAATGGCGGTCGAGCCGCCCGCGAGCTGGGATTTGGAGGGCTGGCCGATCCACACAACTGGCTCGAGCGTATTGAGGGGCCGGGGATAGTCCTGGACGCGCGCGAGTTTTTGGATGCGACGACTTTGCTGGAGACCGCCGGATGGTTACGGCAGCAGTTTCGCGAAGAAGAAACAAAATTCCCGCTGCTGGCTGGGCGCGCGGCTGCTCTGAGCGAGTTCAAAGATTTGCTGGCGGTCATTCGCAGGAGCGTGATGCCGAGTGGCGAGATCAGCGATGACGCTTCACCTGCGCTTCGGAGAATACGCGCGAGCATCACGCAGACGCGCGATGCCATCCAGAAAACACTGAGGCATATTTTGCGCACCAAGAATGCTGAGGCCGGCGAAGACTACGTCACCTTGCGCAATGATCGCTTCGTGATTCCCTTGCGTGCGGAGAATCGCCGCAGCGTGCCGGGAGTGGTTCACGGCGCGAGCGCGACGGGGCAGACAATTTTCATGGAGCCGCTGGAGACGGTTGAGACCAATAACCAGCTGGTGCAACTGCGGGAAGACCAAGCTGCGGAGATTGTGCGTATATTGCGCGAACTCACGGAAAAACTGCAGCGAGTACGAGAGCCATTAGTGCTGGCGGCGGAAACCATCGCGGAATTGGACAGCGTGTTTGCGCGGGCTCGGTTTGCTCAGGAGTTTGATGCGGCGATACCGGAATTTTCGGAAGCCAGCGAACTGCGGCTCGAAGCGGCCCGGCATCCGGTGCTTGAAAATAAGCTGCGCAAGGAAGGCCGCGCCGTGGTGCCGATAACTTTGGCGCTAGGTGGCGAAGAGCGGGTGCTGGTGATCAGCGGTCCAAACACTGGCGGGAAAACGGTGGCCCTGAAGACCACCGGAATCGCGGCGCTGTCCGCGCAATCGGGGATTCCGGTGGCAGCCCAACGCGCGGTGCTTCCTTTTTTTGACCGCGTGCTGGTGGACATTGGAGACGAGCAGTCCATTGCTGCCGATCTTTCTACTTTTTCCGCGCACATGCTGAATCTGCAAGCGATGCTGGAAGCGGCGACGCCCGAATCGCTGGTGTTGGTCGATGAAATGGGAACGGGTACTGCGCCAGAGGAGGGAGCGGCGCTGGCCGTAGCGCTGCTGGATGCATTTCGCGCGAAAAATTGCATTGTGCTGGCGACCACGCACCATGATCGGCTGAAAACGTATGCGTCAACAACCCCGGGCGTGGTGAACGCCGCAGTGGAATTTGACGATGTAAATCTTAGACCGACGTACCGGCTGATGGTTGGTGTGCCCGGCGGTTCCAGCGGCATCGCGATTGCGCGAAGGTTGGGAATCGCCGAGCCGATTATCGCGCGAGCTCGTGCGCTGATGGCCCCGGAAGCGCTCGAAGCTTCGGACTTGATCGCTTATCTGCATCGCAGCCGCGATGAACTGGACCGCATACAGCAGCAGATGGCTGCGGAGCGGCATGCGCTGGAGGAAGAACGCAAGAAATTGCGCGAGGAGTGGGTGGGGCGGCAGCAAAGCCGCATCCGCGAGTTAGAAGAAAAATTCGCGGAAATGCAAAAACGCTTCGACGAGAATGTAGCGCGCGTCTTGGAGGCGGTAAAAGAAAGAGAATTGCGCGGGTCACTCGACAAATTCGCGCGGCGCAAAGCGCAGGATGTGCGTGGCGAAGCGCGTGAAGAAATGAATGCGGCGGTAGTACAAACAATTTCGGAGTCGCAACAGGATCTTGGTGCGCCCGCAGCCGGGAAAGAAGCACTCACTCAAGCCCAATTACAGCCGGGTACGCGGATTCATGTGCGCGGATTCAGCAAGCCGGTGGTTTTACGGCGTATTGAAGGAAACTCCGCGGAAATTGAAGCTGGCCCGTTGCGTATGAAAGTAGCACTGGACGAAATTACCGGCGTGGAAGGGCCCAGTGCCAGCGGAATTGCGCGGGCGCCGAAAGGCAGCGTCACGGTTCGCGCGCAAGCCAGCCGGGAAGGAACGGGCGGCGAAATTAATTTGATCGGTTGCACCGTGGCAGAAGCCACCGAACGCGTGGACAAATTTCTCGATGAAGCCGCACTCGCAAATCGGTCGCGAGTGCGAATCATTCACGGCCACGGCACTGGGGCATTGCGCAAAGGACTGGCGCAGTTTCTTTCAAAGCATCCGCTGGTGGATAGTCAATCGTTCGAAGCCGAGGAGCGCGGCGGCAAAGCGGTCACGGTCGTGGAGCTGCGGGCATAAATGGCGGAAGCGGGATCATTCGCGGAGCGCGTGAAGCAACAGGCGGACATTGTCCGGGTCATTGGCGAATACGTACGGCTGAAGAGGAGCGGGCAAAATTTTACCGGGCTCTGCCCTTTCCATGCCGAAAAATCGCCGTCCTTTGCCGTGCATCCCACAAAACAGATTTACCACTGCTTCGGCTGCGGAGTAGGCGGAGACGTTTTCAAATTTGTGATGGAGATGGACAAAGTCGCGTTTCCAGAAGCGATACGCATCGTCGCGGAAAAATGCGGGATCGCCATTCCGCGTCCGAAGGCCAGCTCGCCTGAAGAGCGCAAGGAAAATCAGCAGCGCACTTTGCTGGTGGAAATGCACCGCGAAGCGCAGACATTTTTCGTACAGCACCTGGGCGGAACGCTGGAAGGCAAAGCGGCGCGAGCGTACCTAGAGGATCGCGGCCTGGATAAAGATGCGATCGCCCGCTTTGGGATTGGCTACGCTCCGAGCGGCGGCGACGCGCTGCTGCGATTTCTCAAATCGAAATATAAAGAGCCGTTGCTGATTGAATCGGGTCTGGTGTCCCGCGATCAAAGCAGCGCCAGAATGTACGACCGCTTCCGCAGGAGAATCACCTTCCCGATCGCCAATGACTCAGGAAAGATTGTGGCCTTTGGATGCCGCGCGCTCGGTGACGATCAGCCAAAATATCTGAACTCGCCGGAAACTCCCATTTATTCGAAGAGCAACGTCTTATATCACCTGGACCGCGCCAAGGAAGCCTTGCGGCGAGCGGATTTCGCGGTGCTGGTGGAAGGCTACATGGATGCTATCGCCGTGGCGCGCGCGGGCATCAGTAATGTAGTGGCCAGTTGCGGCACCAGTTTGGCGGAGCCGCAGATCAAACTTCTGTCGCGCTTCACCAAGCGGGTGATCGTCAACTATGATCCCGACACCGCTGGGCAACTCGCCACCGAGCGCTCCATTTCGTTACTGCTCGAAAACGATTTTGAAGTGCGCGTGCTGGCACTCCCGGCAATGAATTTAACAGCCGTTGATGGAACCAAATATTCGAAAAACGCCGATCCGGACCTTTATATTCGCGAAATGGGAGTCGAGCCCTACACCAAATTATTAAAGGATGCGCCGCCGTATGTGGACTATTTGATCGGGCGTGCGCGGCACATGGACCTTTCGACCGGCGAAGGCAAATTACGCGCGGTAAATTTTCTTTTGCCGTACGTGCAGAAAATCCCGAATCGCCTGTTGCGGTCGGAGTGGGCCACACGCATCGCGCAACAACTGCGGCTCGAAGAGCCGGTGTTGCGAGCTGCATTGAGCAAGGCGGCCGCGGAAAGACGCAGCGGTTTAAAAGTCGCCCCCGAACTGGTAGGCCGCGCGGCGAAGCCGGTAGAGCGGCGGCTGATCCGCATGCTGGCGGAAGCCGACAGTTTTCGCCGTGACCTGGCACAGCGGCTAAGCGATGCGGAATTGTGCGCTGGTCTGAGAACGGAAAAGGTGTTTGCCGCGCTGATCGCGGCAAATCTGGCGGGCAATACGATAGAAGCGACGGAAATTGCCGCCGGCCTGGAAGAACGCGACCGGCGGATGCTGTTCGAGATACTTTTCGAGGAGTCCAGCGAATTCACCTGGGAAGAAGCGGAAAGCTGCATCGAATCACTGCAAAACCGGCAAACGGAGAGGGCTTTGGCGGAGGTGCAACGAAGTATTGAGGCCAATCCGACTTCCGCAGAGATGCGCACGTTGCTCTCGAAAAAGCAGGAATTGATGAGGCGGCTGGCTGCCGGGCGGTGACCAATTGAGGGCTTACCGGCAATATTCCCTGGAAGCCATCGTGCTGAAGAGATATTCTACGATTTCCAACGATTAATAGATTGACGGGGCTAGAGTTAAATGTGTAGCGTAGTAGGGCTTCGCGCGTAACTGTTTGGCTCTTAACTGCATCTTATAGATGTATTTACAGGCGCAGCGGGTTTTGAGTGTGCGGGAAATGGGCAACGCACACGATTCAGCGGCAAGCAAGTGTTACGGCGCGGTGGCATTCACGAACAATTCGATTGAAATTCAGGGGCATGCGCCGGAGCTTGCGTCCAGCTTACCTGGCCAGATTTTACAAAGAAATTACAAAATTTTAGGGTTCCGATACCGCGGGAGGTATTCGTGGCTGTAGCAGGTCTTGAAGAAAAATATGATGCGGTACGCCAGCTTATTGCGGTAGGCAAAGAGCGCGGCTACTTGTTGTACGACGAAGTGAACGATTCGCTTCCGGCTGAAGTGCATTCTTCGGAAGAGATTGACGATCTTCTGACGACGTTCGAACGCAATGGGATCGAAATTTACGAAGATGCGGCGTCGGCCAAAGCGGCGCGCGCTGTGGAAGTTTCCGCTGAACCTGGCGCGGACCACGATGTTGTAGTGGTGGAGAAAGAAGGAGGTCACAGCGAAGACGGCGACCTCGATCTAACTCCCGGCTCGCTGGAAAAGACCAACGATCCGGTGCGCATGTACCTGCGCGAAATGGGTACTGTGCCGCTTTTGACGCGCGAAGGCGAAGTAACCATCGCAAAGCGAATTGAGCGCGGACAACTGGTGGTGATGAAGTCCATCACCCGTTCGCCGATCGTGATCAAGGAATTGATTGCTGTTGGAGAGGATTTGCGCAAAGGCGCGCGGTCCATCAAAGAAATCGTCGTGTTTGACGACGAAGAACTAACCGAAGAGAAGATTGCCAACAAAACCAAGCAGACCCTCAAGTACATCGACAAGATTGCGAAGTTGTACGAACAGGCGTTGAAGCAAGCGGTGAAGCTGGACAACACCGCGAAAGCCAAAAAGAAGCCGTATATTCGCGCCAAGTGGGAAGTGGCGCGCACCCGCGTGGAAATTTCCGTGGCCATCCGCGCCATCGTTTTTAATCCCTTTGAAAAAAAGCGGCTGATCGACAAGATGCGCGGGACGGTTGAGCGGCTGCAATCGCTGGAGCGTGAGGCCGGGCGGTTGGAGCGGCGCGCGGATGTGGCGAAAGGCGACGTTGCTTTCGAAGCGCGCAAGGAATTGCGCAACCGGCGCGGCGAGCTGAAGGATATTGAAGACGCCAGCGAAGTCGGGCTGACCGAACTTAAGCGCACACTTACCTTCATCCATCGCGGTGAAGCGGAAGCCGACCAGGCAAAAAAAGAACTGATTGAAGCCAACCTTCGCTTGGTGGTTTCGATTGCGAAAAAATATACCAACCGCGGACTGCAATTTCTCGACCTGATTCAGGAAGGCAACATCGGGTTGATGAAAGCGGTAGATAAGTTTGAGTGGCGCCGCGGCTACAAATTTTCGACCTACGCGACGTGGTGGATTCGTCAGGCCATTACGCGGGCCATCGCCGACCAGGCCCGCACCATTCGCATTCCTGTGCACATGATCGAAACGATCAACAAGCTTGTCCGCACTAGCAGACAACTCGTGCAAGAACTCGGACGCGAGCCGACCAGCGAAGAAATCGCCAAGCGCATGGACATTCCGGTTTCCAAGGTGCGCAAGATTTTGAAGATTGCGCAGGAGCCCATTTCGCTGGAGACGCCCATTGGAGAAGAAGAGGATTCGCATCTCGGCGATTTCATCGAAGACAAGGCGGTAGTTTCGCCGTCGGATGCGGTTATCAACTTGAATTTGAAGGAACAGACCTCTTCGGTGTTGAAGACCCTGACGCCTCGCGAAGAGAAAGTCATCAAGATGCGCTTTGGGTTGGACGATGGAAGCGAGCATACCCTTGAGGAAGTGGGCCAATCGTTCGCCGTCACGCGCGAACGCATTCGCCAGATCGAGGCCAAGGCGTTGCGCAAGTTGCGGCACCCTTCGCGTTCGCGGAAGCTGCGAGCGTTTCTGGAAGGGCCTTCGAGAGATTATCTATAGAAGTAGCGAATTGAGTCGTTGGAACGAACGCCTCCGAATTTATGGAGGCGTTTTTTTCGTTTGTGGAAGAATTTGATTAAGCGGAGCGAGCGATACGTACCAAAGGCCCCAGGCACAACTGCGGCGTCGAGCAAGTTACGGAAAAACTGGGTGATGTGCAGTTCGGAGATGGTCCTATCCCGCCCTAACGAGGACGCTGAGTTGTCCAGCCAAATCGTCCTTGCGGTGTTCGTAGACAAGATCTGCCCATCGGGAGACAGGGACCAGCAGTCGCAGAAATGCATCTGGCGTGTACCAAACTGCATCCACGATTCGATAACGAGTTCGTCTCCCTCCCACCTTGCGTTTCCACGGACTGCACTGCCGTTCAGCAGGCTTTTACCTTCTTTACCGTTAGTCCAACATTCGAAGACGACTCGCTCTTCGCTTCCATCGACTTTCGTAACTAGTATTTTTTCCTGCAATTCGGGATCTGAATGCTCGATCTTTACCGCAATAGCTATCGGCGGTGGACCCAAAAATCTGCTCTTGGACAAATTTGCATGCCAGATACCAGTGAAATTGACGCTCATATGCTCCAGATCCTTCGCCGCAGACGACATTGGTGCGGGCCACGCTCATTCGACGATACGACGCGCGTTACGCACCGTCGAGAAACGGAAGTGTCCTCGGCCAAATTCCTAACGCAAGTGTAACCGCGAAGTTTCTAGGATTCCGCTGCTACCCTGAGCAATTGCCGCGCGTGAAAGGCGGTAAGAGTGGCGCCCGCGTAAAGCAATGCCAGCAAAGTGTAACCCGCGATGATGCCCGCTCTTTCCGCTATCCATCCGAGCGCCACACACATCGCTAGTTGCACCGCGGTGGTTACGATGGCCATGGCGGACTGCGTACGGCCCATAAAGTGACGCGGAACGATGGACATGAGCGCTGATTGAGCCACCACCCCACCGAACGCGCGAAAAAATCCGAACAAGCATTGCAAAAGTGATGCCGCCAGAAGAAAAGCGATAAATGGAGCAGCCATGTGTCCGATCGCCAGTCCTGCGAACGCCGCGACGTACATTGCGAGTCGCACTTCTTGGCGCACTTGCGTGGCGATTAATCCGCCGATAATCGCGCCCGCCGCCCATCCGGATTCGAGGTATCCCAAACCGCGCGCGCCGGCATGAAGGACATCGCTGGTTAGCGCCACGACCATCACGTTGGCGCTGACCACTCCGGCCATCAGGATGGAATGTGTGATTCCCAGAGCGCGCACCAGCGGCTGCTGCTTGAGGTATTGAAAACCTTCACGGAGGTCGGCATACATGGCGAGCGAAATTCCGGCTTCGGCCACTTCCGGGTTTTCTCCCGTGGACAACGCTTCGGCAGTGGCTTCGGTGGCTTCGGAGTATTCGCGATATTTTTGATGATCGCGCGGCGACACGTAGCCGCGGCGAACCTTGTACAAGCAATAGGCGGAAACAAAGTAGGTCAACCCATCGATCGCAAGGATGCCGGCGATGCCCGCGCGATCATAAGTAAAACCGACGAAGGCTCCCGCGATAAGCAGGCCGCTCTGCACACCGATGAGCACAGCAGCATTGGCAGCGGTGAATTGACTCGGCGGAATCACTTCCTGCACCAGGGCATTGACGGTAGCCCAGTACATCGCGGAGGCGACGCCGGTAACAAGAGTCATCAGGTATAAATGCCAAAGCGCGAGATGGCCATGCCAGGCGATGTATGCTGTGGCCAATACCGTTACGCCACGCGCCAGATCGAGGGCTACGCCGAGGTAACGGCGGTCGAAGCGATCAATCAGAACGCCGCCGATGAATGGGATGAACAAGCCTGGCAAAGTCACGACGATAACCTGCAGGCTGACTTTTACCGTGGAATGCGTTGCGGCCATGATGTACCAGCTCACCCCGGCAAAATTCATGCCGCCGCCGAAGAGGGAAATGAACATGGCGGTGAAAAAGTAGCGGAAGCCGCGCTGGGCCCAGATGAGTGTCCAATCAATGCGGTTGGTGATTGCCGTGGCCATGGGACTAGTTAGTTTACTATTGCGGCGATTCGGGCAGCGTGAAAGCTGCGCGTCATGTGAAGTAAAAATTTAGGATATTGATCCGCGACCGATCCTGCGGATGGGAAGGAGATTTATGGGCAACCAAGTGAAGTGCCGGGTGCGCTTCGGGAAACAGGAATCGGAAGGAAAAGCGCTGTTAGAGACGAGCGAAATAATTTTTCGTGGCGATTTTCGGTTGAAGATTCCTTTCGCGACAATTCTGTCAGCCAAAGTTCTGGGCGATGAATTACAGCTGCAGACCGCAGAGGGTGTGGCGATATTTGAGTTGGGTGCTTCGATCGCTCAGAAATGGCGCGAAAAGATTCTGCACCCGAAAACCAGAATCGAAAAACTTGGTATCAAGCCGGAAACGAAAGTGTGGTTGATCGGTTTCAAAGATAAGGATGAAGAATTTCTGAAGGAGCTACAAACGACAGAAGCGGTAATGACGCCTGCGAAAAATGGCCTGCCGAAAGAGTGCTATTGTATTTTGTTGCAGACGGACACGAAACAACAGCTCGCGCTAGTTGCGAAAATTGCCAGAAAGATGCTCGGTGCGGTGGCGCTGTGGATTATTTATCCAAAGGGACGGCGGAGGATATTACTCGGG
The DNA here is from genome assembly GCA_963705755.1 of uncultured Acidobacteriota bacterium. Lineage (GTDB taxonomy): Bacteria > Acidobacteriota > Terriglobia > Acidiferrales > UBA7541 > Acidiferrum. The sequence continues at coordinate 15,619 of CAVPKZ010000087.1, forward strand.
GGCGACGTTTTTGCGGCTGGGCTGAGGCAGGGCTGACCGATATAAAGGTTGTCGGCTTTTCGGCCACGCACACGGCGCTAAAGTTTGTCATCCCGGTTAAGAAACGCTAGCTACTGGCTGGGACGCGGCCTTGCGATCGAGAGATCTCCCCTAGCAACACCATTCCTCATTCCTCTGTCAAAGCTTGGAAATATGCGGATGTTTTTGTGTTCCGCGATTGAACCGTTGGTGTCTATGATGGCGCGAGGGTTAGTCGGGTGAGCAGAATCACCGTGAAACAAACAAATGAGCTGAATTGCTGGAGGTTCGCGGGCCTTACTGTGGATTTGCCCACCGTGCGGGGGTGGGTGCGCCCGGTGAACGAAGTGTAGTTTACGCATCGGCGCGGGCGAATCACGTGGGTATTAGTGGGCGAATCGGGCAGCGGCAAAACCATGCTGGCTTTGGCGCTTGATGGGGTTGTTGCCACCGGGCGCGAGAGTTGGAGGCGAAGCCATCTCTCAGTCCCGTCTAATACTCGGCGGCAACAAATCTGGCGGAGTTGGACGAGGCCAGCTGGCGCCGGCTGCGCGGCCTGGATGTCGCCATGATTTTTCAGGAGCCAATGACCTCGCTGAATCCGGTCCTGCGGGTGGGAGATCAGATCGCCGAAGCCATAACCGCGCATATTCCGAAAATGAATTCAGAGAGGTTAATCATCGGGTGCTGGAGGCCTACGGTTCGCGGCCGTGCCGGAGCCGTCAGTCCGCAGGGAACAATATCCGCATCAACTTTCGGGCGGGTTACGGCAAAGGGTGATGATCGCGATGGCGATCGCCGCCGGGGTGAGCGACTCCGAAGATGAAGCGGCCACGCTCGAGCTTCGCAAGAACCGGGGAGCGCCAAGACCACTAAAATCAAACCCCGACTGTTGATCGCGGATGAGCCCACCACTGCGCTGGACGTAACGGTACAAAAGCAGATTCTCGAATTGCTGGACGGGCTACGCCGCAGGCTTGGCCTGGGCTTGTTATTTATCA
>CAVPKZ010000088.1:0-5317 GCA_963705755.1 uncultured Acidobacteriota bacterium
GCACCGGGTTTGGCAGAGGCAGCCCGTCGAGTGCATATCGTAATCCACCCGGCGAATTGTGGTGCCGTCAAGGATTCGCCGCGATGATGCGCGACAAGTATGCCGTCGCGCACTGGGATGACCCGGCCCTGATCGACTCGCTGTGCTGGTCGTCGGATTTTCCGCACACCCTCACTCCCTGGCCGAACTCGCGGCTTGACATAGAGGACCAGTTCGGGCACCTGCCCGAGGAGGCCCGGCAGAAATTCCTCTACAAGAACGCCGCGCGCCTTTACGGCGTGACGCTGGCCGCCTGAGAGCTGGGAGCGGACATGAACGAGGCCAAATCGGAGTTGCTCGGCGTGATTGACCGCGTGACGCCGGCCCTGATGGAGCAGGCAGCGGAAGACGACGCGGGCAGGACGCTGTCGGCGAGGACGGTGGAGGCGCTTCGCCAGACGCGGGTGTCGATGCTGAAGGCCCCGGCTGAGGTCGGTGGCTACGACGCCGATCCGATGTCCCAGCTCAGGGTGCTCGAGAAGATCGCGTACGCGAATCCCGCAGCGGGCTGGGTGTCATTCGTCCACGCTGACGCAGGCTGGCTCGCCGGCTCAGGAGTCTCGGGCGAAGCAGCAAAGGCGATCTTCGCAACTGAGCCACTCATGGCAGTAATCGGGATGCCGGGAGGCGCTGTCCGGCGGGTAGACGGTGGCTACCGGCTCAGCGGGCGCTGGGCCTACGGGAGCGGAAGCCGCCATTCTGATTTCGTGTTGCTGCATGCACTCGATGACGTTTCCGGTCAGCCGGGGGAGAGCGCGCCGAGCGACTTTCTCCAGGTGAAGACGCGGTGGACGGTCATTCCCGCGAGAGACATCAAGTTCATCGACAACTGGCATGTGGCGCACCTGCCGGGAACCGGTAGCGGCGATCTCGAAGTCGATGACGCCTTCGTCCCGGAGGGGTACTCATTTCCCGCTCAGGGAATGAGGTGGGAAGTGCAGCGCGGTGGTGCCAGCCATCGCCTGCCGATGCAGGTCAACATCGCGCCCGAGCACCTCGGGTTCGCGCTCGGCCTGGCGCGTCGCGCGCTCGATGAGGCCCGCACGGCATCGACGCGTCCCCGGAGTCGCCCCGGAGCCCCTGTCCTTGCCGACCGCGGGGCATTCCAGCTCGAGTTCGGTCGCGCCGACCTCGAACTGCAGGCGGTAAGACAGCTGTCCTTGGCCGTCCTCGAGCAGACCTGGGCGATCGCGTCCGCGGGGGCAGAACTCGACGCCATCACGGTGGCGAAGTCCGCGGCGACGGTCTCCTATGTCACGCAGGTGTGCTGCGATTAGTCGCTGCACGTCACTTGCCAACTCTGGATCGGCCAGCTCGGCGCGCGTTGCGGATAGCTCGGCCTCCGCTTGTACCAGGTTATCTTCGATGTTGGCAATCCCGCTCCTCCTGGTAAGAAAGTTTCCGTTTCGTTGCGGTCGCTGCCACCGCTTGCGCAGTAACATTCGAGCGCCCGTTCGAACCCTGCGGCCTGCTGCCGCCGGGACCGTTGCTGGACCCCATACTGGACCCCTTGCTTAACTCTGTGCCTCGCGACGAACTGTGTTTCCGCTGCCACGCATCCCATTGCGAATAATCCGCGAAGCGCTCCGCGCCCCCGCTCCATCCAGGCCCAGCACAATCGTCGACACCCGATCCAGCAAGTAGCGGTCATGCGTCACCAGCAGCAACGCGCCTTTAAATTCCAACAAACTTTCTTCCAAAATCTCCAGCGTCGGAATATCCAGGTCGTTGGTCGGCTCATCCAGCAGCAGCACGTCCGCCGCTTGCAGCATCAATTGCGAATCAGAACACGAGCGCGCTCTCCACCCGACAACTTTCCCACTCGTTGATCAAATCTTCGGGGTCGAACAGAAATCGCGCCGCCCACGCCGCTACATGGATCACGCTGCCTTGATAAATCACCGCGTCGCTGTCCGGCGCCAACGCGCGTCGCAGCGTTAAATCGGGGTCGAGCTGCCTGCTCTGGTCAAAATACACCATGCGTAGCGGCTCGCGCGCTGAATTCTGCCGCTCGTCGGGGCCATCTCGCCACGCAATAATCGCAACAGCGTGGTCTTGCCGCTGCCATTCGGCCCCACCAGCCCCACGCGCATCCCCGCGGTCACCGTGAAATTCAGATCCTTGAACAGCGTGCGTCCGGCTAATTCGCAAGTCACCGCATCCATGGTAATGAGCTGCTTAGTCTGGCGGTTGGTGGCGGAAAAATCGATTCCGCGCTCAAGCTTCGCGTTCTCGCATTCATATCCGCCAGATCACCAATCAGTTCGTGGGCCTTATCTATACGCGCTTTCGACTTCGTCGTACGCGCCTTTGGCCCGCGACGCAGCCATTCGATTTCCGTGTGCACCCGATTCGCGAGCGCCGCTTGCTCTTTGCGTTGCGCGTGCAGGTACAGTTCTTTCACCTCTAAAAATGTGCTGTAGTTTCCCGAGACCCGCAGTAACCCGTCGGCGTACAGCCGATTCAGTTCCACTACTTCGCTGGCCACATTTTCCAGAAAATATCGGTCGTGGCTCACCACCACGCACGCAAATGGCGCATTCCTCAGCAAACCCTCCAGCCACGTAATTCCCGCCAGGTCCAGATGATTAGTCGGCTCGTCCAGCAGTAGCACATCCGGGTGTTGCACCAGTGATTCCGCGATCGCCAACCGTTTGCGCCACCCGCCGGAAAGCGTCGTCGCCAGCACCTCGCGATCCGTAAATCCTACGCGGCCCAAAGTTTCCGCAATCCGCCCGGCGCGCTCCGACTGCGGCACGGCAGCATTCTGTAAAGATCGTTCCACCACGCTCAACACCGTGTCCCCGGCGCCAAAATCGGAAATCTGCGACACGCAGCTCAGCCGCGTCCCTTTGCGTACCGCGACATCTCCGGTATCCGGCTACACCCGCCCGGCCAAAATCTCCAGCAGCGTGGACTTGCCCGAACCGTTGGCCCAATCACTCCAATGCAGTCGCCACTCGAAACCGTAAACGAAATGTCTCGGAACAATGGCGTGCTGCCGTACTTCTTGGATAATCCTTGTGCGCTGATAATCGGTGGCAAATTCCTGGGGTCTGCTCCTGTACTTAGTTTACCCTGCTACGGTGCGAGCGAACGACCAGCGCTGGCTGGCGTTTCGCCCCAATTTAAAATGGCTAATAAGTATGATGCGGTAATTCTCGGCGCCGGTGCCGCAGGCCTGATGTGCGCCATTGAAGCAGGGAAGCGCGGTCGCCGCGTGGCCGTCCTCGAGCGCGCTACGCGCTCCGGCAAAAAAATCCTCATCTCCGGCGGCGGTCGCTGCAATTTCACCAATCTTCATTGCCGCCCCGACAATTTCATCTCCGCGAACCCGCACTTTGCAAAATCAGCCCTGGCCCGCTACACACCCGCCGACTTCATCGCGCTGGTTGAAAGCCATTCTATTCCGTACCACGAAAAAACTGTGGGCCAGCTTTTCTGCGACCGCGCAGCCCGCGACATCACCGACATGCTCGAAGCCGAATGCCGCACCGCTAATGTCGATATTTTTCTCAACGCTGCAATTCAGGATGTCAGCCACGCCACGGAATTTACTTTGCGCGCCGCAGACGCCGAATTTTCAGCGCCCGCCCTTGTCGTTGCCACTGGGGGACTAACCATCCCCAAGATGGGCGCCACCGACTTCGGCTATCAACTCGCTCGCCAGTTCGGAATAAAAATTCGCGAAACGCGCCCAGCCCTCACGCCACTCCTATTTGAAGCCGCCGATCGGTCCACCTATTGCGATTTAGCCGGCGTCTCCACCGAAGTAATCGCTTCTACCGATCACCACGCCTTTCGCGAAGCCATGCTCATCTCTCATCAGGGTCTAAGCGGCCCCGCCATTCTCCAGGTTTCCTCCTACTGGAACAAAGGTGAGCCACTGCGCATCGACCTCGCTCCCGATCGCGAAGTCTTTGCCTCGCTCCGCGAATCTCCAACAAGAAACGCCGCTACTGCACGCGCCGCACTCCAATTCGCGCTGCCCAATCGTTTCGCAACCCGCTGGCTCGACGCTCATCTTCCGCCGCGCTGGACCAACGAAGACTTGGCTCGCCTCGAAAAAAAACTGCATCAATGGACCGTCACTCCAGCCGGCACAGAAGGCTTCGACAAAGCTGAAGTCACCCTGGGCGGCGTAGACACCGATGAGCTTTCCAGCAAAACGATGGAGTCCCGCAAAGTCCGCGGCTTATTTTTTATCGGAGAAGTGGTCGACGTCACCGGCCATCTAGGTGGCTTCAATTTTCAGTGGGCCTGGGCCAGCGGCGCAGCCGCAGGTCGCTCACTCTGAGTCTTTCGATTTGCAAGAAGTAGTCAGCTATCCTAAGAATTTTACGGCAGCGCAAACGCCAGCACATAATCCCCTTGCTTCGTTCCCAGTTTCCCGTGTCCGCCCGCGGCGATCACCAGGTATTGTTTACCGTTCACCGTGTAAGTCATGGGCGTCGCCTGCCCGCCAGCCGGCAAATCGTACTTCCATATTTCTTTGCCACTGTCCGCATCGAACCCCCGAATTGCGTTGTCCATCGTCGCTGCCGAAAACACCACACCGCCTGCCGTCACAATCGGTCCGCCCAGGGTCACCGTCCCAGTATTCATTCCCGGCACAAAGCTTCCCAGCGGCACGTCCCACGCCTTCTTCCCCGTAAATAAATCCACCGCAGCCACCGTTCCCCACGGCGGCGGGCTGCACAAAGTAAAGTCTCCGCTCGGCCCGATCAATGGCGTGCGATCAAATCAGCCTCCCACATCTCCTGTCCGTCGCCCTCCGAGGTAGGCAAGCTGGGCAGCACCAACACACTCACAGCACTTGTGTGCGTGCGGCCCTTGCTCTCCGTGGCTGGCACACGCTGGACTCTGTGTACACCAGCCTCGCTTCGTAATTTCCCATATGCGCCCTGACTCTCGATTTCCAGGACAGCTTCTTGCAGAGGCGGTTCTCCGCTAGCATCTGAATCCCCATCACCCGTCTCGTATTTCAGCAGCGAAGCTCGAAAGTTCTTCCTCGAACAAAAAGCTCTATACATCCTCAGCAAATCGCCCGCGAAAAGCGCCGCCTCCCCGCCTCCAGCACCGGGCCTAATTTCTAGCAGGCACGGCATGCCTTCAAACGGATGTTTCGGCGTTAAGGAAGTCGCCAGATTCCTCGATAATGTGTCCAATTGATTCGTCGTACTCTCCAAATCCTCGATGGCTAGTTCGCGGAGTTCTGCATCGGTACTTTTGTCTGCGAGGAGCGCGTTGAGCTCGGATAGCGAGTTTTGTGTATCTT
>CAVPKZ010000089.1:0-60994 GCA_963705755.1 uncultured Acidobacteriota bacterium
GCCCGGCGCGCAGCCCGGTACGCTCGCGGGGACCGCCCACGCCCGGCCGCCGTGCCCAGGAGGTACCAGGACCCATGACTCGCTCCACCCTCGTTACCGGCGGAAACAGGGGCATAGGCCTGGCCATCGCCCGTCGGCTCGCGGCCGGCGGTGAAGCCGGGTCACGGTGACCTCTCGTTCCGGGGAGGCGGTCACGGGACTGGCCACCGTGGCGTGTGACGTCCGGGACACCGCCGCGGTTGACAAGGCCTTCACCCAGGTGGAGGAGGCGCAGGGCCCGGTCGAGGTGCTGGTGGCCAACGCCGGGATCACCCATGACCAGTTGCTCGCCCTGATGAGCGAGGACGACTTCACCTCGGTGATCGACACCAACCTGACCGGGGCCTACCGCGTGGCCAAGCGGGCCGTGCGGGGCATGATGCGGATGCGGCGAGGGCGGCTCGTGTCCTTCAAAAAAGACGCGACGCACCCGCCTTCAATTTTGGCCCAAACAACACCTTCACAGAGATGATTTAGGCTTTAGCAGGACCTTCATTACCCCGGGTTGCTGCGCGAATTGGATCGCGGCGGGAGCTTCGCTCAGTGGAAATGTACGAGTGATGAGCGGGCGCGGGTCGACTCTTAAGGAACGCAAGAGTGGGATGGCCTTCGCGAAGGGGCCGCAGCGCGATCCGACTAGTGTGATTTCTTTTACTACCAGCGGCCAGGTTTCTACCGGGGCGGCGCCATGAAATGTGGACTTCAGGACCAAGGTGCCGCGTGGCTCGGTCATGTGCTGCGCGAGAGCGAGGCCTGAGGGCGATCCGGTCGCTTCGACGAGCAAAGCAAAATTATCTTTCACGCGTTTCAGATCTGCAGCGTCGCCGCGAACGATTTGCGTTTCGATACCGGCTGGGGCGGCTTGCTGCAACTTGTCTTTGTGCTTGCCATACATAACGACGCGGGGAAGTGCGGTGCGGAGGACGCGCGCGATTAATTGGGCGAGTTTGCCGTCGCCGAGGACGGCGGCTTCGCGAAATTGCTTCATGTTGAGTTGATCAGGGATTTCGCAAGCGGCAGCGAGCGGCTCGACGAAAACGGCTTGCTCGTCGGTGATGGAATTAGGAATGAGGTGAAGATTTTCGAGTGGCAACGCCAGATATTCGGCGAAGGCGCCGTCGTGATTCACGATGCCGAGGACGGTGCGGCGGGCGCAGTGAGTTTTGAGGCCTCGGCGGCAGAATGCGCAAACAGGGCGATAGTTGTATGTGGAACAGGAGACGTTGATTTCGCCGGTGACACGCTTGCCGAGCCATTTGGTTTTTTCTTTTGCGGAAACTTCATCGACAGCGGCGACTTCACCGACAAATTCGTGGCCGGGAACTCCGTGAAAGGCGTGATAGCCGTGAAGAATTTCCACGTCGGTGTTGCAGATGCCGGCCAGGAGAACGCGGACGAGCGCCCAGCGCGGGCGGAGTTGCGGGAGCGCTTTGTTTCGGGCGACGAGTTTTTTATTTTTAACCGTGAAGGCGAGCATGGAGTGTTTGGGGGTCTAAGGTTTTGGGCACTTTTAGCGAAGCGCGGCGCCGAGGGACGCCGCGAGTTGCGGCTCCTGCTCGGGAAACACAGTGCGTAAATCCAGGATCACGCGGTTTTCTTCCACACGGGCAATAACCGAGGAACCGAGCGCCGGGCGGCGCAGGCGTTGCTCTAATTTGGCGGCGGGATACTTAGGGCTGGATACGCGAATAATTTTTGAGGGCAGAGATTGGTCCGGCGTGGAGCCGCCGCCGGCCAAAGAAAAGCCATCGACGATTTCCAGCTTGGCGTCAGCGGACGGTAAAAGAGAGCGCACCTGACGGATTAAATTTTCGGCGCGCTGTCGCAATTCTTCCGCGGTGAGGCGAATCATGCGCTGCGCGGGGATTTCTTCCCACGCGGAGCGCAGATAAGCATTAAGGGTGACTTCCAGCGCAGCGATGGTGAGCTTGTCGACGCGCAGCGCGCGAAATAGCGGGTGGCGGCGTACACGTTGCACCAAATCTTTTTTGCCGGCGATGATTCCGGCTTGGGGACCGCCCAGAAGTTTGTCTCCGCTGAACATCACCAGCCCAACGCCGGCCTCGATGCTGTGGCGCACGGTGGGCTCCGCGAAACCGCTGGCGCGCAGGTCGACGAGGGAACCGGAGCCGAGATCTTCGACCAGAGGCACGGAAGTGCGTCCGCCGAGCTCGGCGAGTTCCGCGAGCGAGGGCTTTTCCGCGAAGCCGGTAATTTTAAAATTCGAGGGATGCACGCGCAGCAGCACGCGAGTGTTTTCGTTGAGGGCGTTTTCGTAGTCGCGCAGGCGGGTGCGATTGGTGGTGCCTACTTCGCGAAGGATGGCGCCGCTTTGCGCCATAATTTCCGGGATGCGAAAGCCATCGCCGATTTCGATCAGCTCGCCGCGAGAAACAATGACTTCGCCGGATTTGGCGAGGGCCGCAAGCACCAGTAAAACGGCTGCCGCGCAATTGTTCACGACGATGGCGTCTTCCGCGCCGGTCAGGCGCGCGAGCAATTCGCTGGTGTGATCGTCGCGCCGGCCGCGAGCGCCGGATGCCAAGCTATATTCGAGATTGCTGTATTGAGTGGCAACATTTTTTATGGCCTCGACCACGCCCGCAGGGAGCGGGGCGCGCCCCAAATTGGTGTGCAGGATGACGCCGGTGGCGTTAATGACTGGCTGAAGCGAGGGCTGAAGCATGCGGTCGGCTTCAGCAGCGATTAGTTCTTCGATGGAATCGAAATCGAGCGTTGTGACTGTGGCCGACGGGCTAACCGATTGAGGAGCAGTGATTTGCGCTCGGACTGCGTTCAACACGTCGCGAAGCAGCAGTACCAGCTGGTCGCGATCCATGCGTTTGGCATATTCGGCCAAACGAGGGCGCGATAATAGTTCATCGACGCCGGGGATGCGCCGCAATTGGTCTGCCTGTTCGGGGGAGATGGCGGCTTTCGCCCGCGCAATCCGGTAGGCTCGAAGTTTGCGAGGTTTGCGGGCGTCCACCGGTGTATTTCAGCACAAGCTAGCGGTGTACCGCAATGAGGGTAGGTGGCGCTACGTACACGATTCGCACGAAACCGCACGGGTTCCATTGACCGGGGCAGGGGCGGCTTCTAGCATATTAGTTAGAGGGTGCCTCGCGTGGCCGGATCGACCACTACCACTATCACTATTGACGAGGAACTAAACCAGTTCGAACGCGACATTCGCCAATTGAAGATCGAGTATGAACAGTATTTTGGCGGAGGACGCAAGCGGCCACCTACGGAAATCGAATGGCGGCTCGAAATGGTGGCGAAGCGCTATGCGGAGCGTAGCGGTGAGCTGAAGTTTGGCCAGCGCTTCCGTTACAACAACCTCACGCAGACCTACGCAAAATATAAAGACGTTTTTCGCAAGCGAATGCAGCAGAAAGAAGAAGGGAAAGTATCGCGGCATTTTGGCTCGGCGGCCAAGAAGATTGAAGCGGAGCGCGAGGAAAAACGCGCGGCGTCTCGGTCAAAGACGGAGGCGGCAGAGGCCAAGAGGCGCGCGGAAAAGGCGCTCGCAACGTTTCGCGTGGTGTGCTCCAAGCCGGAGGAAGAAGCAGACAAGATCACCAAGCTGTATGAGGCGTTTTTGGAGGCCAAGCAGAAAGCAGGCGAGGATACGCTTAAGTTTACGCGGTCGAATTTTCACGAATTTGTGGCGAAAAAGACCAAAGATTTACAGAAGAACAAGAATTGCCAGGACGTGGAGTACGTGGTGGAAGTTCTAGAAGGGCATGTCAAACTCAAAGCGCTAGTCAAAAGTTAATTCATCGAGCCCGACGACGAGGTATTCCCCGAAGATTCCCTCTGAAGTTCCCACTCAGCACGCCGAGCAATTAGCGGCAATAAAAAATATCGGAAGCACTGAGATCCTGATTAACGCTGTGATGGCGTTTTGCTTTCGTCGGTGCGCGCCGCTTACACTGTTGGCCTTCGTTTTGGAGGAAGCCAGATGGCGGTGCAGCGTGCTTTGATCAGCGTATTCGATAAAACCGGGGTACTGGAATTTGCAAAGCGGCTGGGCGCGCTGGGTATTGAGATTCTGTCGACGGGAGGCACGGCGAAATTGCTGCGGGACGCCGGGGTGACGGTGAAAGATGTTTCGGAATTTACCGGGTGGCCGGAAATGCTGGGTGGGCGGGTCAAGACGCTACATCCCAAAGTGCATGGGGGATTGCTATTCCGGCGCGGGCATGCAGAAGATCAGAAGCAAGCGGCGGAACACGGAATTGCGCCCATCGATCTGGTGGTTGTGAATCTGTATCCCTTCGCGGAAACGGCCGCGAAAGCCGGGCTGACGGCCGGGGAATTGATCGAAAACATAGATATTGGAGGGCCCACGATGCTGCGGTCGGCGGCCAAGAATTTTGAAAGTGTGACGGTAGTGACCGATCCGGCGGATTACGAGCGGGTGGCCGCGGAACTGGAAGCGCAGCGGGAAACTTCGCTCGGGACGCGACTGGACTTGGCACGTAAAGTTTTTGCGGCAACGTCGAGCTATGACGGCATGATTACGACCGAACTGGAACGGCTTTCGGCAAAGACACCAGCGATTGAGTTGGCCGAGAAGCAGCCTTTGCCGGAGCGTTTGCACATCGCTTTGCGGCTGCAGCAACCGCTGCGTTATGGGGAAAATCCGCACCAGGCCGCGGGGCTATACGTTCCGGCGGGTGGCGCGCCTCGGGGATTGGCGTCGGCGAAGCAACTGCAGGGCAAAGAGCTTTCCTACAATAATTTTGTGGATTTGGAAGCGGCGCGTAGTTTGGCGGCGGAGTTTTCGCGTCCGGCCGCGATAATTATCAAGCACAACAATCCTTGCGGAGCGGCGGAGCAAGAGACGCTGTTGGATGCGTACCTAAAAGCGCTGGCCAGTGATCCGGTTTCGGCGTTTGGGGGCGTGCTGGCTTTCAACCGGGTGGTGGACGCGGCGACCGCCGAGGAGGTCGCGAAACTTTTCGTGGAGTGCATTGCCGCGCCGGGATTCGACGAAAAAGCGAAGACCGTTTTTGCGGCCAAGAAAAACTTGCGGTTACTGGAACTTCCGGGGAACGGATTGGAGCCTGACCGGGAACTACAATTGAAGCGCATCCTTGGAGGTGTGCTGGTGCAGCAGCCGGACCTGGGAGAAATTAAGGAAGGCGAGTTGCGCACGGTTACGAAACGGGGGCCGTCGCTGGAAGAAATGAGCACGCTGCGCTTTGCTTGGAAAGTTTCGAAACACGTAAAGTCAAACGCCATCGTATTCGCCAAAGATGGCGCGACGCTGGGCGTGGGTGCGGGACAAATGAGCCGCGTGGATTCCGTGAAACTGGCGGTGATGAAGGCGCAGAGTTCGCTGCAGGGCAGCGTGGTAGCGTCGGATGCTTTTTTTCCATTTCCGGATGGCGTGGAGGAAGCAGCCAAGGCCGGTGCGACGGCGGTGATTCAGCCGGGCGGGTCGGTGCGCGATACGGACGTGATTGCTGCTGCGGACCGATTGGGAATGGCGATGGTGTTCACAGGCATGCGACACTTCTTGCACTAAAACAGGTAGAAACCTGCTTGTTCACTTACGAATCCTACTCCCTGTGTACCGGGTGACTCCCCTTAGAGTCAGGGGGGATGGCAATTTCAAGGCAATCCGGTTTAGGCCCAATTTAGCGACTCGTTAGGTGCGGGGATATGGAAACGCAGCCGGGTTTGAATTTTGACCGGGCTGCAGGCACATGGGATACTTTCGTTTTGGGGCATTCATGAACTCTCCACGAGTGATTATCGCGTTTCTGCTGGCCAGTGCCACGGGTGGCGCAAGCTTGTGTCAAACCGGGGGCCCACCGGTACCACCGGCGGGAACGTCGCAAGACAAAAGCAACGTGCCGGCGGCGACGCAGGACAAGCAAACCAGCGAGTCTTCCGCGCAGGTGGCGAAGACCCCTTCGCGCGCAGATGCCTATTACAACTTTACGATGGGGCACATCTACGAACAGCAGTACGAGTCCACCAGCAAGCCCGAGTACGCCACACAGGCCATCGATGCTTACAAAAAGGCTTACGCGCTGGATCCCAAGTCTCCGGTGATTGGCGAGCGGCTTGCGGAAATGTATTGGAAGGCGCAGCGCACCCATGAAGCAGTGACGGAAGCGCAGACGCTGCTGAAGCGGGATCCTAACGATATCCAATCGCGACGGCTGCTGGGCAGGATTTATCTCCGCAGCCTGGGCGATTTCAGCGTAGGCAATGGGCAATCCGAGATTGTGGAGCGGGCGATCGAGCAGTACGCAGAAATTTACCGGCTGGATCCGACCGACGCCGAATCAGCGCTGTGGCTGGCGCGACTTTACCGGTTGAGGAATGAGCACGACAAGGCCGAAGCGGTCTTGCGCGGCATGTTGAAAGAAGATCCTGAGAACGAGCCGGCGATTGAACAGTTGACGCAACTGCTGCTGGACGAAGGCAAGGCTCCGGAAGCGATCGCGCTGCTCGAAGAAGTTGCGTCGCGTTCCCCGTCACCGGCCATGCTGGATTTGCTGGGCGATGCGTACACGCAATCTCACGATTTGCCTAAGGCTGAGACTGCGTATCGCAAGGCCGCTGAGCTGGATCCTTCAGAACTCAGTCATCAACGGGGGCTGGGCCAGACTTTGATGGCGGAAGAAAAATATTCTGATGCGCTGACGGTTTATCAGAAGTTGACGGATCTGATGCCGGACGACGCGGATGTTTATCTGCGGATGGCGCAGATTTACCGCGAACTGCATGATCTGGGCAAGGCGGAAGATAACCTGGTGAAGGCGCGGCAGTATGCCCCGGGCAGCCTGGAAGTGATGTACAACGAGGCGATGTTGTATCAGGCGCAAGGGCGAAATGAGGATGCCATTCGCGTGCTGTCTGACGCGGTGACGGGCATCAAGGCCCAGCCGCAGGGATCGCCTTCACGGGCACATTCGCTGGGGATTTTGTACCAGCAGTTGGGGCAACTGTATCGCGACATGCAAAATTATCAGGCGGCGATATATACCTATCAGGAGCTGGGGCGGCTTGGTGAAGAAGAGGATCGGCGGGCGCGTTTGCTGATGATGGATATTTATCGCGCGGCGAAAGATTTGCCGAAAGCGCTGCAAACGGGCAAGGATGCGGTGGTGAAATATCCGAGCGATGTGTCGCTGCGTTCGAGCGAAGCGCTGTTGCTCGGCGAGAGCGGACAAACCGATGAAGGCGTGAAGATGCTGCGCACGCAGCTTACCGGGAAGCCGGGCGACCGCGATGTTTATCTGAATATCGCGCAGGTATATGAACGCGGACGGCGTTACAAGGAAGCAGAAGAAGCCGCCAAGGCGGCGGAAGTTTTGCCGGGGCAGCCGCGTGATAACGAGATGGTGTGGTTTCTGCTGGGCGCGATTTATGAACAGCAGAAGTTTTTCGATCGCGCGGAGGAACAGTTCAAGAAAGTGTTGGCGGTGAATCCGCGAAATGCGCCGGTATTGAATTATTACGGGTACATGCTTGGCGATCTGGGGATTCGGCTGGACGAAGCGGAGGCTTTGGTGCGGCGCGCGTTGAAGGAAGAGCCGTTCAGTGGCGCTTACCTGGACAGCCTGGGCTGGATTTATTTGAAGGAAAATAAACTGGGCGAGTCGGAAGTTGCGCTGCGAAAAGCGCTGGAGCATGAAAGCCACGACGCGACCATTCATTCGCACCTGGGCGATCTGTATGCCAAGACCGGGCGGCCGGAGATGGCCGCTTCAGAGTGGGAAAAGTCGCTAGCGGAGTGGAAGCATTCGCTGCCTGCGGATGTGGAAACGGATAAAATCGCGGAACTGGAAAAGAAGCTCTCGCAAATGAAGCATCGCGTCGCGCAAAAGTCCTCTGCGCAAGAAAACAAGCCGCAATAAGGCGCATGCGCGAAGTACGCATTCCTTCCTTTGCAAAAATAAATCTGCGACTCGACATTCTGGGGAAACGCGCGGACGGTTATCACGAGTTGCGCACGATTTTTCAGACCGTGTCACTGCACGATGAATTGCGGCTGCGGGCGAGCAAGAGCAGCGAAATTTCGTTGACCATTCATGGAAACGACGAGCTGGCACGCGAGCCGGTGAAGAAAAATCTGGCGTACCGTGCGGTGGATGCGTTGCGGCACGAGCTGAAGATCCGGCGCGGAGTCGAACTGGAACTGCATAAGACGATTCCGGCGGGCGGCGGACTGGGCGGGGGCTCAAGCAATGCTGCGGCAGCGTTGTTTGGGTATTTACAACTGATTGGGCGGAAGCTGCCCATGGCGGTTTTGCTGGAGTTGGCGGCGTCGCTGGGCGCGGATGTGCCCATTTTTTTATTTGGCGGGCGTGCCCTGGGAGCGGGAAGAGGCGATGAGATTTACCCGCTGCCTGATATTAAGAAGTTGGCGCTGCTGATTGTCACGCCGCGCGATATTCGCGTGCCTACGCCGGATGCGTTTCGCTGGCTGAATGCGCCTTTGCGCAACGCCGCTACGTTGACAAAACTCGCCGCAGACCCTAAACTTTGGGAGTTCTGTGCTCTGTCCTGGAGCGCGCAGGGGAACGGTCTTTCTAACGATTTTGAGAAGCCAGTTTTCAAGCGCTATAACCGGCTGGATCAAATCAAGCGGGTTTTGCTTCAAAAGGGAGCTGCAGAAGCCTCGTTGGCGGGTAGCGGTTCGGCGGTGTTTGGAGTTTTCCCGAGCCCAACGATGGCGCGCCGAGCCGCTGTTGGCTTTCCGCACGACTTGACCTTCGTTTGCGAAACAGTTTCGCGCGACAGGTATCTTCGCGCTGTTAAAGGCGCGCGTGTCGTTCGTTGAGCCGCAGCGTCCGCCGTGTCCATCGAATAATTGAAGGTTGCAGGTCTTAAGGTTGCAGGTCGGCTAGAGTCTCGGCTTGCCTAATGGCGCGAGCCCACCTGCCACGGCAGGTAAACCCTTTGCAAAAACCGCCAAGGGTAGGCCACCCGAGAGCAAGAGAGATACGCCCGAGAGCAAGAGAAATGCAGGAGCGCGCGCTTCGTGGATGACGACCGGTTCAAGATATTTTCGGGCACGGCGCATGTGCCGCTGGCCGAAAGTATTTGCCGCAACCTGAATGTGTCGATCGGCAAGGCGTTGCTGGGGCGTTTCAGCGACGGCGAGATTTATTTTCAGATTCTGGAAAACGTGCGCGGCGCGGATGTTTTCGTGGTGCAGCCCTGCTGCTATCCGGTAGATAACCATTTGCTGGAGTTGCTGCTGATGATCGACGCGTTCAAGCGGGCGTCGGCATGGAGAATCACCGCGGTGCTGCCGTATTACTGCTATGCACGGCAAGATCGCAAGGACAAGCCGCGAGTACCGATTTCCGCGAAGCTGGTGGCGGACTTGTTGGAAACGGCGGGAGCCAGCCGGGCATTAACTTTGGATTTGCACGCGCCGCAGATTCAGGGCTATTTCGACGTGCCGGTGGACCATTTATACGGCTCGCCGGTGTTGGTGGAGTATTTCCGGCAGATGCAGTTGCCGGATTTGACGGTGGTGTCGCCGGATGCGGGCGGCGTGGAGCGGGCGCGATCGTTCGCCAAGAGGTTGGGGGCGCCGCTGGCGATCGTGGATAAACGGCGGGTGGATGTGGACGTCAGCGAAGTGATGAACTTGATCGGAGACGTTCGCGGACGGAGCACCTTGATCGTGGACGACATTATCGATACCGCGGGGACGCTGGTGAAGACCGCCGAAGCGCTGATGCGGGAAGGTTCTACGCAGGTGTTTGCGGCGGCTACGCATGCGGTGCTTTCTGGGCCGGCAGTGGAGCGCATCGAAAAGTCATGCATTAAGGAAGTGGTGGCTACCGATTCCGTGCCGCTGAGCGAGGCGGCGAAGAGTTTAAAGAAATTGAAAGTATTGAGCGTGGCGGATTTGCTGGCGCGGGGGATTCGCTCAATTCACGAAGAGACGTCGATCAGCGAATTATTTATTTGAGTTTCGCAGGACTTTTGCAGGACCGATTCGTAAACGAGATTGCATCGCAGCATGAGGGAAGGAAATTAAGATGGCTCAAGAGAAGATCGTTGTAGAAGGGGCGGCCCGCACGAAGCGAGGCAAGAATGAAAACCGCAGATTGCGGCTGACCGGGAAGGTGCCTGCGGTGTTGTATGGCGGCAAAGGCGATGCCATCACGCTGGCTTTGAATGCCAAGCAGTTGGGCGCGATCTTCCGGTCCGAGAGCGGGCACAACACTTTGTTTCCAGTGGACCTAAGCGGCAAGCATGAACCGGCGATCTTGAAGGATTGGCTGGTGGATCCGGTCACGGGAAACCTGCTGCATGTGGACCTGCTGCGCGTGGCGATGGATGTGCGCATGCGCGTAAAAGTCCCGGTGCACACCTTTGGCGAGCCTGCCGGTGTGAAGCAGCAAGGCGGCGTGTTTGAGATCGTGACGCGCGAAGTGGAAATCGAATGTTTGCCGGCGGAAATTCCGACAGAATTCAAGGCGGACGTGAGCGGCTTGATGATGGGGCAACAGTTGCGCGCCAGCGATCTGACGATTGATAAGAACATGAAGCTGCTTACCGATCCGGAACGCGTACTGGCGCACGTTGTGGCGCTGCGCGTCGAAGAAGAGAAGCCCGCGGATGCGGTGGCGGCGGATGCGGCAGCACCTGCGGAGCCGGAAGTCATCAAGAAGGGCAAGAAGGAAGTGGAAGGCGAAGAGGGCGCGGAAGAGGCGGCCAAGCCCAAGGCTGCGGAGAAGAGCGACAAGGGCGAGAAGAAGAAGTAACACCCGGCGGTTGGCGCTGCGGACTGCTCGTCGACATGAGCGACGGAGTTTTTTGCGGGGAATGCGGAGTGTATGCGGCTGATTGTTGGACTTGGCAATCCCGATCCGGAGTATCAGTGGACGCCGCACAACCTGGGATTCATGGCGATAGATGAGTTGGCCAATCGTAACGGGATTCGCGTTTCGCGGCCGGAAGGCAAGGCTCTGGTCGGGCGGGGAAAGCTGGCGGGGGAAGATGTGCTGCTGGCAAAACCGCAAACGTACATGAATCTTAGCGGCATTTCGGTGCGGGAGCTGCTGGAAAAGTACGAGCTGGGGCCGAGCGATTTGCTGGTGATGTGGGACGAAGCACAGTTGCCGATGGGCACGATTCGCATCAGCGGCGACGGGAGCGCGGGCAGCCACAACGGTGCTAAGTCGGTGATCGGGTCGCTAGGGACGCCAGTGTTTGCGCGGTTGAGGCTTGGTTGCGCGCCGGAGCAGGAAGTCAACAGCCGCAAAGAGTACGTGTTGCGGCCGATGCGCAAGGGCGAGCTAGAGGTTGCGTCGGAGATGATTGCGGAAGCGGCCGACGCGGTGGAAATGATCGTGGCGCAGGGAATCGATGCGGCCATGAACAAGTACAACCGGCGAAAGGAACCGCCGGCGGATGAAGCAGCAGAATAAATGAGTTTGCCGGGCGGTTGCCCGGAGAGAAGAGAAACGAGGGCAAGATGGAAGAGCGGCTATACGATTTGATTTTTATTGCGCGGCCGGCAACGGCGGAAGAAGACGTGAAAGAAAGTGCTTACGGTTATCGAGCACACCTGCACGGAAAAGGGCGGGAGATCGAGAAAGCGGAGACCTGGGGCACGCGCAAGCTGGCGTACAAAGTGGCCAAGCATCGCGAAGGCATGATACTACCAGCAGATTCGCACTTCGCATCCGGATTTGATCGCGGAGCTGGAGCGGCGTTTACGTGTGCAGGATACGGTCATTAAGTATCAGACCGTGCGGCTGGATGAAGATTTGAAGCGGCAGAAGAAGCTGGTGGACCGGAGAGACAAGCGCACCGCGCGGCGTCCACGCCGTGCCACGGCTCCTCCCGCGGCGGCAGCGCCATCGGCTCCGCCGGCGCCGCCCGCCGCTCCGGAGCATAACGCGCCCGCGAGCTAGTTTTTAATTGATCGGGCTGGCTTTTTTTAGAGATCGAGTTGAGGCTGGAAAAATTTAGCTGAGATTGTTTTTGCGGTTCAAGTGAAAGGGTGGCGGGTATGGCAGAGGAACAGAAACAGGCGACAGCGCCGAGCGCACCTCCACGGCGGGATGGCGGAGGCGGTCACGGTGGTGGCCATAGCGGCGGCGGACACAGTGGCGGAAGCCACAGCGGTGGCAGTCATGGCGGGCCGCGGCGTGAAGGCGGCGGGCCGGGCGGGGCTGGTGGTCCAGGCGGACCGCGCCGTGGGAAGCGCCAATATTTTCGCAAGAAGAAAGTCTGCAAGTTTTGCGTGGAGAAGATGGATTTCATCGACTACAAGCGCGCGGACATTCTTTCGCAGTTTGTGCAGGAACGGGGCAAGATTCTGCCCCGGCGTATGACCGGGGTGTGCTCGCGGCACCAGCGGTGGCTGGGCGTGGCGATCAAGCGCGCCAGGAATATAGCGTTGCTGCCGTTCGCGGGAAGCGCGGCGGGGACGCAGCAGCCTCGCGCAGTGGTAGCGCAAGCGGCGGGAGCGCCAGCCGGAGGTTCGGCAGGCACCCATGCGGCACCAGCAGCTGCGGCACCAGCACCGGCAGCCGCGGCGCCGACAGAAGTTTCCAACGCATAAGAATTAATAATCGCGGTCACCTCAGGACGAGGAACGGGAGCGAAGAGGAAAGAGCATATGCAAATTATTCTTCAGGAAGATATTGAGAAGCTGGGACATCGCGGGGACGTCGTGACGGTAAAGCCCGGGTACGCGCGTAATTTTTTGTTGCCGCGCAAGCTCGCGGTGGAGGCCAGCGCCGGGAACTTGAAGGCCATTGAAAAGATTCGCGGTTCGCTGGCGAAAAAGACGGCCACGGAAATGGAAGCGGCGCAGAAGCAGGCTGCCGCGTTGAATGGCGTGGAGCTGACCTTTACGCGCAAAACGGGCGAGAACGACCAGCTATTTGGCTCGGTAACGACTGGCGATATTGCCGATGCGCTGGAGACCAAGGGCTTCAAGATCGACAAGCGCCAGATTCAGACCACCGAGCCGATCAAGGCGCTGGGGGACTTCCGCGCGACCGTGAAAGTTTTCAGGGACATCACCGCCGAAGTCAAAGTGCAAGTTCAGAAGGAAGGGCAGCAAGCGTAATTTTATTTTATTTCGTGCACTGAGGAGGCACATTTACATGTGCCTCTTTTTTTTGTCAGTAGAAAAAAGTTTTGTGCAACAGAATTCTTTGGCGGAAAAAGTTTTGCACATATTTTTCGCCGCGATGCACAGGTTGAAATGGGATTGCTTGTTGACGATGGTTTTAGTTCAGCACACAATTCGTTTCATTAAATTATTTCGATTCGGTGCAAATCCAATCGAGTCGTAAGCGTTCACCAGCTCGACAATTTGTTTTCCTTGCCCTGGGGGCCGGGAACATGCTACAAATTCGCCTAGGCGAAAATAAAGCGAAATAGAGGCGAACCCGAGTTATGCCCGCAGATAGCGCCCTAGAAAAGCCGCTGCCCAGTAACCTGGATGCCGAGCGCTCGGTGCTGGGCGCCATTCTGCTGGATAACAACGCGCTTAATCCCGCCGTCGAGCATTTACGCCCGGAAGATTTTTTCATGGAGCAGCATCGCCGGGTATTCACGCAGATGATTGCGTTGGGCGAGAGCCAGCAAGCTATTGACCTGGTTACGCTGACGGAAGAACTGCATCGGCGCGGCGATCTGGAAGCTTCGGGTGGCGCACCGTATCTGGCCGCCCTGGCTGATGGCATGCCGCGGGTTTCCAACGTGGAGCATTACGCGCGCATCGTGAAAGAAAAAGCGATGCTGCGCAATTTGATTCACGCCACGCACAATATTCAGCAGCGCGCGTTTGAAGGCGAGGATGGCGCTGACGCCATTCTGGATAACGCGGAGTCTTCGATTTTCGCGCTAGCGGAAGATCGCGTGCGGGCCGGGTTGATTCCGGTGAAGGACATCGTTCGGGACAATTTCGAGCGCCTGGAAAGAATTTTTCGCGAGGGCAAAAGCATCACCGGGGTGGCTACCGGGTATGGCGAGCTGGATAAGCTGACTTCGGGGCTGCAGCCATCGGAACTGTTGATTCTTGCGGCGCGGCCATCGCAGGGGAAAACCGCGCTAGCGCTGAACCTGGCGGAAAATATTTCCATTCGCGGTGGGCACCCTGCGGCGATTTTCAGCCTGGAAATGTCGAAGGAGTCGCTCCTGCAACGGCTGGTGGCTTCGGTGGCGCAGATTGACGCGCACAAATTCCGCACCGGGCATTTGAGCAAAGAAGATTGGCGGCGCATGACCGAAGCGCTGGGAGTCATTTCGGCGGCGCCGCTGTGGATTGATGATGCGGGGTCTATCAGCGTGCTGGAGATCGGGGCGAAGGCGCGGCGGTTGAAGCGGGACAAAGGGCTTTCGCTGTTGATCGTGGATTACCTACAGCTTATTACCGCGCGAGGGCGATTCTCGAATCGGAACGAGGAAGTGGCCAGCATTTCGCGCGCGCTGAAAGGGTTGGCGAAAGAGTTGCAGATTCCGGTGCTGGTGCTCAGCCAGTTGACGCGCGCGCCGGAACGCGATGATCGCGGGCCGCAGCTTTCGGACTTACGCGAGTCGGGCGCTATCGAACAGGATGCTGACGTGGTCATGTTCATCTACAGGCCACACTTTTTTAAACAGGGAGCTACGCCGGAAGAGCGCGAAGAGACGGAGCTCAAGATTGCAAAACAGCGAAATGGACCAACGGAAAGCGTGAAGTTCGTATTCCGCAGCCGGTTGACGCGCTTTGAGGAAGCTGCGCCCGATGCGTTTTCGCAGTTTGCCGCTGATGATATGTAGAGGTTGGTGACGCGGCGTTATGCGCCGCTGCTATGTAAAGTTGTTAGGTACGGGTAGACACGGCGCGCCCTACGAGCCACGCGGATCGATCGGTAGCGATACGGGCGCTGCTCCAGCCATTTTCAGGTCTAAACTGCAAGTCCCTTGCGCGCTTCACGTTAGCGGATTTTCTGGCGGGCTCGCTTTTTCTCAATCAACCGGCACGCGACGTGCCCGGTACGTAGGTGCAGTTGCCCACTGTTGTCATTCACGCGGCAGTTTTCAGGCGTAAAACCACCCTTGCCGCGTGGATGACGTAAACTTATTTTTCCTTGGAATAAACATGGCGCGCGCACTGAAAGATCCCACGACACTCCATATGCGGCCCGTTTGGGCGGATGTTTCGCTCCCCGCGCTCATTCATAATTTTGAATCGATTCGCTCTTACGTGAACCCGCGGAATGAAAAGCGGCGTACGCCGAGGCAGGTGCTGTGCATCGTGAAAGGTAACGCGTATGGCCATGGCGGCCCGGAGGTAACCAAAGCTCTGGAGAAGGCCGGGTCGGACTGGTTTGGAGTGACCTGTACGGAAGAAGGCATCGCGCTGCGCAAGGCTGGTGTGCGCAAACCAATTTTGATTTTAACCAGCTTTGTGCCGGGCGAAGAAAGGCGATTGCTGGAACACAATTTGACGGCGGTGATTCATCGCTGCGAGCAATTGTCACAATTGCAGACAGCGGCGGCACGGCGTGGGAAGAAAAAAGTTCCGTTTCATCTGAAAATCGATTCAGGGATGAATCGCCTGGGCATAGCGCCGTCGAGCGTGGATTGTTTTGCGCGGCAACTGGCAAAATCACGGCATTTGCAGTTGAACGGGGTGATGACGCATTTTGCATCGTCGGAGGCGTTTTCCGATACGGTGGCGGGGCGGCAGACCCGTGAGCAAGAGGAGCGGTTTTTTGCGGCGCTGGAGCGGTTGCGCGCGCTGGGAATCGATCCGGGCATTGTTCATCTGGCGAATAGCGGAGCGATCGTGACGCGTCCGGAAACTTGGGCGGACATGGTGCGTCCGGGCGTGATTTTGTACGGCTACCACCCGGGATACGATCCCGTGGAGAAGCGCGCGGAATTTGAGAAGCGGCTGGCGCTCAAGCCGGTGATGAGTTTACGCACGCGGATTATAAGTTTGCGGGATGTGCCTGCGGGCGGGGGTGTTGGTTATGGGTCAAGTTTCGTGCCACAGCAGGCTGCGCGCATCGGAGTGCTGGCAGCGGGATATGGAGACGGAATACATCGTAGCCTGAGCAACCGAGGTAAGGTGCTGATTCGTGGAGTGCTGGCACCTATTGTCGGAATTGTCTCCATGGACGTTACGATGATCGATGTTACGGCCGTACCGGGTATTGAGATTGGCGATACCGCAACGATTTATGGCACCGATGGACAGTTCAGCCATCCCGCGAACCTGGTGGCGCGCAGCCTCGGCACGGTTACTTCGGACCTGCTGTGCGCGGTGAGCGAGCGGGTTCCGCGATTTTATGTGAAGTGATTTGTGTTTGTTTTCAACGGTTTTGCCCGGTCGCGATACATTTGTATTTTTGATCGAGGGGATTGGCTCTTTCCGGTCGAAACGTTCGATATCCGGCTTGACCTATCGGTAACGACAGGGTATATAGACAATCATGGGCATGCCGTCAGGGGAGGTAGAGTAGGTCTGTGAGCTCGGAGCGAAAGAAGGGCTTGCGGCGTTACAAAATCGCTGGAAAGTAGTCTCACAACTATTTCGAATGAACCGGAAAACACCAGGCAGTAGGCCGCGTTCGTCACTATCATCCGTTACCCCGCCAAGGCGCGCCGTCGAGAACCGCGCGGCCTCCCTACTTGACTCCGCAGGGACAAACGATTCGCCGGATACGATAAAAACACAGTCATCGATGCACTGGGAATTTTGGATTGTGCGCAGCTTGTTTACTGTGTTGATTGGTGTGCTTTGCTACGCTTTTGCGCCGTTCGGTTTGCGGGGAAGCGCTGCGGCGGTTGGTGTGTTGCTTGCGCTGGTTATCGTGTTTGCGGAGTCCCGCTTGGCGCAGGCAAGCATGGGGGGATTGATCGGCGGAGCTTTCGGAGCGCTGGCGGGAATGGCTGCGGCGTTGTTGCTGACGTTAATCATCTCTTATACCTCGCAACCGGCTTCCACCAGGTCGTTTCTGGATTTTATCTCCTTGCTGGCTTTCAGCTATCTGGGGATGACTACGGGCTTTCGTTGTGGGGAGCACTGGCGAGTTCCGCGGCGCAAAGCGAAAGAGACCAGCGAGAGTGTTGCAAGCGAGCTGATGAAATTGCTGGATACCAGCGTGCTTATCGACGGCCGCATTGCGGAGATTTGTGAAGCTCAATTTCTAGATGGCGTGCTAGGAGTACCGCGTTTTGTGCTGCATGAATTACAGCTGGTGGCCGATTCTTCCGATTCGTTGAAGCGGCAACGGGGTCGGCGCGGTCTGGAAGTATTGCAGCGAATTCAGAAAATGCCGCAGGTGGAAGTGCGGGTGTTAGATGACGATTTTCCGAATACGGCGGATGTGGACCATAAGTTGATTGAACTGGCGCGGCGCACCGGCGCGAAAATCGTAACGAATGATTTTAATTTGAACAAAGTTGCCACGGTGCAGGGATTTTCCGTGCTTAACGTGAATGAACTTGCCAATGCGCTGAAGCCGGCGGTGCTGCCAGGCGAAACGATGCACGTGCTGATTCAGCGCGAGGGCAAGGAAGCCATGCAGGGCGTAGCGTATTTAAGTGACGGCACCATGGTGGTCGTCGACGGCGCGCGGCGGATGATCAACAAGAGCGTGGATATGATCGTGACTTCGGTGCATCAGACCACGGCAGGCAAGATGATTTTTGGGCGCGTGGACGAGCGCGTCGAGCCGGTCGGTCCTTATGCACGGGTGCGGCGGCGGGACGAGGGGTTGCGGGCAATTCGACAGCATCGTACACGGCCGGCTCGGCGCACGGCAAGAAGAGGAAAGCAATCGTGCGGCTGAGGCCCGTGGGGGCGATCAGAATATTTTCGGGGCATCGGGGACGACTCCTCAAACGGAAGGCGAATAGCGCGTAGTTAGCAGGGAAACCCGCAGAGGACCGCGAATTTTCCACTCGGTATATAATCATCCGTTCATCGTGTTGACGTTGATCGAGTCAATGTTAATCGGATCACGGGACACGACTTTCAAACGATAAAAATGGGACGAATCACAGTCATTCTTCCGGCGTCGGGACTGGGTACGCGCATGGGCGCGGAGACCCCCAAGCAATTTCTGGAGCTGGACGGAACACCGATTGTCATTCACAGCCTTAGGCGGATTGCGGCGTGTCCGCTGGTCACCGACATTATTGTGGCCACCCGCGCGGATGTTATGGAGTCGCTGCAGACTACGATTCGGGCAGAAAAGTTCACGCAATTTGTGCGCCTGGTGCGCGGCGGAGATTCGCGGCAGGATTCCGTGGCGCAGGCGTTGCGCGAAGTGCCTGAGGATACTGAAATCGTGCTGGTGCACGATGCGGTGCGGCCTTTCGTCACGGTGGAGCAAATCACGCGGGTGATCGTAGAAGCGCGGAAATGTAAAGCGGCGATCCTCGGGATTCCTGCGATGGATACGGTCAAAGAAGTGAAGCGTGCGAGTTTACCGGAAGATGTGGCGCTGATAATCGGGACGATTCCGAGAGAGCGGGTGGTTCTGGCACAAACACCGCAAGCGTTTTCGGCGAAATTGCTGAAGGAAGCGTTTGCGCGGGCGGAGGCCGACGGAGTGAATGCTTCGGACGAAGCCGGCCTCGTGGAACGTCTGGGTCACGATGTGCACGTGGTGCTGGGGTCGGAGCGAAATATTAAAATTACCAGACCCGCGGATATGGAGCTGGCGCAGTTTTACCTGGAACGCGAGCGCAACAAAAAGTGAGCGTGCGTTGCGGCATCGGTTACGACCTGCACCGCTTGGAAGCGGGGCGCAAACAATTATCGGCGGGCTCGAAGTGCCTTTTGACAAAGGTCCGGTGGGACATTCGGACGGGGATGTTGTGGCCCATGCGCTTTGCGACGCGCTTTTTGGCGCGGCGGGGCTGGGTGATATAGGCACGCATTTTCCGGATACCGATCCAAAGTGGAAAGGCGCTGACAGCATGCAATTTTTGGAGCATGCGGCGCGGCTGCTGGACGAAAAGAAATTTGCGATTGAGCATGTTGATGCGGTAGTGATCCTCGAAAGACCTAAGCTAGGCCCGCACTTTCCGAAGATGCGCGAGGCGCTGGCGAAGGCGCTTGGCGTCACCGCGGACCGTATTCATTTGAAGGCCAAGACGAATGAAGGCGTTGATGCGGTGGGGCGTGGTGAGGCGATTGCCGCGTATGTGGTAGCGACGCTCGAGACGAAGTGATGATTTTAATTGTTGAAGATTTCTGATTATTGCTGTTTCCACCCCTAATATTTTTTTGCTTCCTCTATGACTTCCGACCGGCAAAATCGAGAGGTGATCGCTAACCTGTTCACGGGCGCCGATGTCGCGGAAATTGTTCGCGAGCGCGGATGGGCTGCTGGCGAGGAGTTTTCCCCGGAGTTGCAGGCATGGTGCGAGCGTGCGGCAGGCATGCTCGGATCACAGGTCGCTAACCGCGCGGCACTCAGCGATCTGCTCGGTTTGATTTTTCACTACGACGCGGAGAAAGTGCTGGAGCGAGTCGAAAGCCATGCGGTGCTGGCGCGTTATGGGGCCAGGGAAGTGGTGCGGCGGGTGGCTTTGTTGTTGCTGGAGGACGGCGCGCTGGATTCGGAACGGTTCAAAGAAATAATTAACATCATGAAAGAAGGTTCAGATTTGCGGAGCCGGGATTTGTTTCATCCGATACGGCTGGCGTTGGCCGGACGGGCCGGGGAGGGAGAACTGGATCGCGTGATATTGCTGATTGATGAAGCTGCGGCGTTGCCGTCGCTGGTGCCGGTGAAATCGACGCGTGCACGAATACTGGAATTTTGTTCCGCACTTGATTAAAAATGGCGAACCGTGAATTTTGCTGGAATTTTTCTATACAACTGTTTGCTCTGATGAGTCCTTGGATTGACCGGCTGACGGGTATTAACGCGGTGCGCGAAGCGCTGCAGGCGGGTGGCGCGATCGATCGCGTGGTAATTGCGCGCGGGCGGCAGGACACGCGCACTGAAGAAATTGTGCAACTGGCGCGCGGTCGCGGAATTCCGGTGCGATTTGAGGACCGCAGTCAAATCGATCGGCTGGCGAACACCAAAGATCATCAAGGAGTGGTGGCGCTGGCAGCGGCGCGGGCGGCGGGATCGCTTGAAGATATTCTCGCGCACGCGAAGGCCGGCGGGCACGGCGGGTTGATTGTTTTGCTCGATGGAGTAGAAGATCCGCACAATCTTGGCGCCATCATACGAACAGCGCTGGCGGCTGGCGCGCAGGGCGTGGTGATACCGGAGCGGCGCGCGGTGGGCTTGACGGACACGGTGGCGCGCGCGTCCGCCGGGGCGCTGGCGCACTTGCCGATTGCGCGGGTTACCAATCTGGCGCGCGCGATGGAAGAGTTGAAAGAGGCGGGCTACTGGCTGATTGGGCTGGACGAGACCGCCGACAAAAGTTATACGCAGGTGGATTACACGTCGCCGGCGGGAATTGTTTTAGGCGGAGAGGGCAAAGGCTTGCATGAGTTGACGCGCAAGCGTTGCGATTTTGTGGTTTCGCTGCCTACTAGCGGGCCGGTGAAATCGCTGAATGTTTCGGTGGTGGCGGGTGTGGTTTTGTTTGAGGCTTTGCGACAGCGGGCGGCGAAAGCGAAGTAGCGCCGGAAGAAAATTCGCGAGGGCGCGCCGACTCGCTGAAATTATTTGTCGTATTGGATCGGGGAAAAGACGTCGAGGCCGGGGAGTTTGGTGCGGCCTTTCAGAAATGTCAGCTCTACGGCGAAGGCCAAGCCTTCGACTTTGCCTCCCAATTGCTGAATGAGCTTCACCGTGGCTGCGGCGGTTCCGCCCGTGGCCAGCATATCATCGCAAATAATCACGCGGTCGCCAGGCTTGATAGCGTCTTCGTGGATTTCCAGCGTGTCGGTGCCGTATTCCAAAGAGTAGGAGACGCTGGCGCATTTGGCGGGAAGTTTTTTAGGTTTGCGCACGGGCACAAAGCCGGCGTTGAGGCGATAGGCTAATGCGGGAGCAAAAATAAAACCGCGTGCTTCGATGCCGGCGACAACGTCGATAGTGTGACCATTGTAGTGTTCGCACAAGCGATCGATCAGGTGGTGAAAACCGCGCTTATCTTTCAGCAGAGTGGTTAAGTCGTAGAACAGGATCCCTGGTTTTGGATAGTCGGGCACTTCACGGATCAGCTTTTTTAATTCGTCCATTCAGAGGGCTCCTGGGGTCGCGCTGGTTTTACTGTGGTAAGGCGGCAGCGGACGGATGGTTACACGTTCATGCGCTCAATCGCCGCGGCCAATTACAAATACCTGGTCGTACTGTGGATCGGGTGAAGCAACTTCTTCACGGACTTCGGTAACGCTGGAAAAACGCGGGCCGCGTTCGAGCAGGGTGCGCATCTCGCGAAGTTGCTGCGGGGAACCCATTACAAACACCTCAACGCGACCATCGTTGAGGTTTTTTACGTAGCCTCCAACTTTTATTTTGGCTGCGGCGCGCTGCGTAAAGTAGCGGTACCCAACACCCTGGACGGTGCCGGAGATCAGATACTTTCTGGCTTGTTTCGGCTCGGTCACCAACCCAAAAATTGTAACAGAGAGAAGGGTGATGCGAAAAAGTGGGGTGCCGCTATTAAAGGAACAGGGAGGAGAAAACCAGGACCTGCGGGCAAAACCAGGACCCACGGGCAAAACCAGGACCCACCCTACAAATCGAGGGTGGAGCACCCTTCGCGGTTGACTTTTGCGTGATACTATGTTGGCCTAGGCCTTGATTAAAATAATCTGAAGAGATTGTTGGGAAGGCGTATGCGAAAACCTGAACAGCGGGATCTGTTTCCGGGGGCTTTGGAGATGATGATTCTGCGCACGCTGAAGAGGCAGCCGTTGCATGGCTACGCGCTCGCGAAACACATCAAGCATGTGTCGAATGATTTACTACAAATTGAAGAAGGGTCACTTTATCCGGCTTTGCAGCGGCTGCTCAAAGCAGAATTGGTGAGGGCGGAATGGGGTATTTCTTCAACCAACCGGCGGGTGCGGATCTACAAGCTGACGGCGGCTGGCGTCAAGCACTTGCAGCGCGAGATTTACAGATTCGAGCAGATGTTTGAAGGCATTACCCGCGTGCTGGCGGCGATAAAGTCATGAGCTGGCTTACACAGTTGTTTTCGCGGCGGCGAATATATAGCGACCTTTCCGCCGAGATTCAGGAACACCTGGACGAAAGGATCGAGGACTTGATCGCGGCGGGCATGCCCAAAAAAGATGCTGAGGCTGCAGCGCGGCGGGAATTTGGGAATGCGACGTTGATTGAAGAAGACAGCCGGGAAGTGTGGCGGTGGCGATGGGTCGAGAATTTTGCGATCGAGGTGCGCTACGGAATGCGTTCGCTGCGGCGATCGCCCGGTTTTACGACGATTGTGGTGCTGACGCTGGCGCTGGGGGTCGGGGCTAACAGCGCGATTTTCAGCGTGATTGACGCCGTGCTGCTGAGGCCATTACCGTTTCCCAACGCGTCGCAACTTGCGGATCTTTGTGCGAGGAGCACGCTATTTGATTTTCCACATCTGGGGGTATCGCTGCTGGATATCGCCGATATTCGTGCGACCAGCACTTCATTTTCTGATCTGACTACTTACCGATGGTCTTCGAAGGAAATTTCCGGGGGAGGCAAGCCCGAGCAAATCGAAGGGGCCGAGATTTCGCAAGATTTCTTTCCTGATCTAGGTATCAAGCCATTGCTTGGGCGGACATTTGTTTCTTCGGATATGCAGGCGGGGAACCGCAATGTGATTTTGAGCCATTCCTTGTGGCGGGACAGATTCGGCGGCGACCCGCATGCAATCGGAAAAACCTTGCGGCTCGATAGTGAGACATATACGGTGATCGGAGTGATGCCGGACTTGTCGAGCACTGACTTCGCAACCGATTCCAAGGTCTGGACGGCGTTTATACCGACACAAGAGCAACTCACGTTGCGGCAAAATCGCGACTTCGACGTGCTCGCGCGTCTGAAGCCTCATACCGACATTTTGCAGGCGCAGAGGGAGCTCGACGCTATTGCTTCGCGGTTGGCAACCGCTTATCCGGACACGAACAAGGGATGGAGTTTTCGGGTCGCGCCGTTGAGAAACTATTTGTTGGGGGACGCGCGGAAACCGTTACTGGTGCTGTTCTGCTCGGTAGGATTTGTGCTGCTGATTGCGTGCGCGAATGTAAGTAACTTATTTTTGTCGCGCGGGTGGGGAAGACGGCGAGAGTTTGCGATTCGTACCGCGATTGGCGCTACGCGTGGGGCGTTGTTACGGCAGTTGGCGGTGGAAAGCGTGCTGGTGGCGTTGATGGGAGGGGTGTGCGCTTTTTTCATGGCGGTTTGGACGGTCCGAGGAATACGCGCGATTCTTCCGGCGGACATTCCGCGGATTCAAGATATTCGAATTGATAGTGAGGTGGCCTGGTTTACATTGGGCGCGTCGCTGCTGGCGGCATTGTTATCCGGGTTTGTGCCGGCACTGTTGAGTTCCCGGCAAGACGTGAATGCGGCGATCAAGGAGGGCGGCGCCGGGGCGGGTCCTGGACACAATTTATTGCGGCCGATGTTGGTAGTGGTGGAAGTGGCGCTGGCGATGGTCTTGCTGATTGGCGCAACGCTGGCGCTACAAAGTTTTGCGCGGATACTGCGGGTGGATCCGGGGTTTCGACCGGACCATTTGATAACCATGCGGATTGATTTTCCGAAGTATCGTTTTGCGAAAGTGGAGCAGTCGACTCATTTTGTGGAACAGGTTCTGGAAAGTTCGCGGGGGATTCCGGGGGTGGCAGCGGCATCGGCGGGGGTAGTGTTTCCGCTGGGAGCTGCGGTGTCGGAATCGACATTTGAGACGGAGCAGTCAAGTGCAGAGGAGAAATTAGGTCAGCGAATGGCTCGTATGAACCGAGTTGAGCCGGACTTTTTCCGCACGTTTGGGATTCCGCTGCTTGCCGGGCGAGACTTCAACGCGGACGATCGAAAAGAAAAAGCTCCCGTGTTTATCGTGAATGAGGCGTTTGCGCGCAAGGTGTTCGGCTCGGTCGCTGTGGTGGGTAAGCGGCTCTCGGCGCTACGAGAAAAAAAGGAACCGGTGTGGGGAGAAATTATTGGAGTGTCCGGGAATGTCCGTGATCTCGATCCGGGTGCCGAAGCCCAACCAGAGATTTACGGGCCATTTGTGCAGACCCAGCACGCTGCGGGAGTATTTCTGGTATTTCGAACGAAGCCGGATCCACTAGCAATCGTTGCGGCGATAGAAGATCGCCTATGGGCACTCGACAAGGACAGGCCAGTAACGTCGATCAAGACGATCGAGAAGCAGATGGAAGAAAATACCGGGGCACCCAGATCGCAAAGCGTATTGCTGGGAGTTTTTGGCGGGCTGGGGTTCGCGCTGGCGATCGTGGGCGTGTATGGGGTGATGTCGTACGTGGTTTCACAGCAGACCCGCGAGATTGGCATTCGCATGGCGCTGGGCGCGGATCGTGAGAAGGTGCTTGGCATGGTGATGGTCCACGGTCTCAAGCTGACGCTCGCCGGGGTAATGATCGGCGTAGGAGTCTCGCTGATGCTGACCCGGTTCATGGGCAGCCAGTTTATGGGTGTTAGTGCGACTGATCCGATGACGTTTGGCGGCGTAGCCCTATTGCTGATTGTGGTCGCGGTGGCTGCATGCTTCATTCCGGCGCAGCGGGCGATGCGGGTGGACCCCATGGCGGCGTTGCGTTATGAATGAGATGATGAAGCGGCGTTCGGGCCTATGGTGCGCATCTAAGCGGGTATGAAATTGTTAGGGCGATTTTTGGTTTCTTTATTGGCGATGGCTGGCTTGTTTGGGGCAGGCGTGACGGGCTTGCGGGCGCAGGGGAGTTCTCAGGGGCCGATGGAGGCCCCTGCGGAGCATCATGTCACCCGGATTGGCACGGAGCCTGAGCCGCCGGCGCCGCCTTCGTTGCCGGTGGAAGAAATCGTCCGACGATTTTCACAGAAGGAAGATGAATATCTGAAATCACGTCCGAATTATGGATTTCGCAAGAGTGTGCGCATCCAGGAATTTGGTCCTGATGGCGGGGTTATCGGGGAATTTTTGCGGGTGACGGAATACCAGAAGTTAGCGGATGGACGAGTGGCGATGAAAGCCATCGAGAAACCTCAGTCGACACTGCAGGGAGTGTATCTCGCTCCTGAAGATCTGGACGCGCTCGATAAAATCCCAGCGTATCCGTTGACGAGTGGACAGCTGGCGAAATACGAGTTGAAATTTATTGGGCGGGAGCTGGTTGACGAAGTGGATTGCTACATTTTTCAAGTCAAACCGAAAATGGTGGAACGTGCCAAGGCGTATTTCGAAGGTGTGGTGTGGGTGGATGCGCAATATCTGGAAGTGGTGAAGACTTACGGGAAGTGGGTGACGGATCAGGGAGACACGCGGGGGATCGCGCAATTGCCTTTCTCTTTGTTCGAGACGTATCGTGAAAATGTGGATGGGAAATACTGGTTTCCTAATTATTTACGATCTGACGATTCGTTGCACACCAAAGAGGGTGACATTCCGGTGCGGCTGGTAATTAAGTGGACGGATTTCAAGCCTGCCGGGACAGGCCAGAGTACTCCGATTGCGCCTGAGTGAGGGGTGTCGGCTGGCGGGAGGATCGAAGAGAGATTTCTCCACTGCGCAAGCCGACTCGTTCGCGGACGAACGAGGGGGAAAAGGCGTCGGCTTGCTTCGGTCGAAATGACTGTTTGGGAGTATCTGGCGAAATGACCGTGGGAGTAGATGTTGGGGAAGACGGGCGCCGAGTCCGGCGAACGGGACGTCGCCAGTAACTTCGCTTGGGTCTTCGCCGGTGCCGCGCCTGCCCCGCCAGCTCGTGCCATGCCGTCTTCTGCGCCGTCATTTTCATCGCCACCAGCTAGTGCGCCGACGAGCTACGCCCAACCAAGTCAATAGTCACTTTGAAATTCCGTTTAGGACGCCAGTTGCTTTAGAGCTGCTGGCAGCTCGGCGATGGAAGTAAGAAGCAGATTTGGCTTCGACGCGCGCAGCCGTTTTTCTGTGGGGAATGGGCCGAGGATACCGATGACGCGCACGTGCGCGCTTTTGGCCATTTGTACGTCTTCCGGGGAATCACCGACGTAGACGCAGTGCGCGGGTTCCAACCCGATGCAATGAAGAGCGAAATTTAGCGGGCCGGGGTGGGGCTTCTTGTGTTCGGTGTCACCGCTACATACCCGGGCGTGAAAAGACTTGGTGAGGCGAAACTCGCGGAGTTGGCGAAGGACGCGGTCACGGTCTCCGCTGGTCACCAAGCCCAGCTTGTAGCGGCGGCCCACAGCGGTTAGGATCCTGCGAGCGCCGGGGATTAACTTGGGGCGGAATCCTGAATAATGCTTGCGCCAGGCGGTGTCGGCGGCACTCCAAAGTTGCTGCGGCAGGCCTGCGGCGCGGTAGACGTCGTACCAGTTGGGAGAATAATGCTCGGCGAGTTGGTCCAAACCCCAAGGGATGCCCATTTCACTGAACATTGCCAGGTAGGCGGAAGAATCAGCCTGGAAGGAATCGAGCAAGGTCCCATCCCAGTCGAAGAGGATGCCTTTGATTTCTTTTTTTGTTTTGGTTTTCGTTTCGTTTTTCTTGGCTGGGGACATGCCCCATCAAACATCACAGAGGTGGGGAATAAAGTCAAAGACAACACGTTAAATATCTTGCCGAGGCGAGGGCGCTTATGCGCCAGATCCAAAGTACGAGAGTTAGGTGTTAGAGACGAAAAGGTGGTCGTCAGCCCGCGAGGGAACCTAGTAGGTGCCGAGGAAGCGGGACGGGATGAAGTCGTCGCGGTCGAAGGACACGTCATCGAAATTTGCCGCGATGCCGTACCAGCCGGGCACGGCTGCAGGATGAATCCGGCGCACATGGGCGTGGCTGGTCATGACCACGTTGCCTTGGCCTAAAGGGCGGCTTACCAGGACAATTTGCAGCTCGATAGGGGCGTCCATGGGAAGTGTCTTAGGGCACAGGAAATAGACGCCGGTGGAGCTGATATCGCGGGTTACCAAGGTGATGGGGAAGTCTTCAACGACCCCGTTGATACTTTGAAGCTTTAATGGCAGTTGGAGGGTAGCTCGGGGGTATTCGCGATGCTCAGGGTGGACGCCGACGGCGTGAGTAGGCACGCGAATAAAACGCCTGGGTAATTCAGGACGAAGTAACGGCTTGCAACAGAGTGCCGGGCCAATCGGGGCGGAAGCGGGCTGCTTTGACGGTGCCTTAATTGAGACTGCGAGATTGGTAGCGCTCATCTCCCCCTCAGGATTTCAGAGACGCTTCTAGCTGCATGGTTTACCGAGCTTAAGTGTGGAGGAAATCCACAGGTAACTCGGGTCGCTACGATGCCACCGGAAGGGTTGTGAGTCAACCTGTGGAAATTTCCGGAGTTGTCCTAAACTCAAACACTTAGTAATAGTACTCGATTTAGCGGTAGAAGGCGGATACAGGATATTGATCGCGCGAGGTGAAATATGGCATGGCAGCCAAGCAATATGGTGCTGGACGGCAAGCTGCGGCGCAGATATTTGTATAGATAGATCGTACTAAATGGGTTCCACCGCCACTGAGATTGAACGGCCTCTTATACCATCGTCACGCGCGGAATTGGCACGTTGGGTGCCGCTGGCTTTCGCGGCTGTTTATATCTTGTGGGGATCGACCTATATCGGGACTGACGGCGGTGGTGCTGGTGATTAGCGCGCCGCGCGCTGATGCGGCTCAAGGCGAAGATCGTTGACCGTAAATGGTCAGCCGGTTAATGCTGGCGTGGATTTATCGGAAATGTTCGAGGTAATAAAGGGCGCCGAAGGCCAGAACTAAGGCGGCGGTAGGAAATGCTAACGGGCGAACGCTTCGCCAGGGCTGCTTCCAATCCGCAGTGGCAAGAAAAACCAAGATTGAGAATGCTACGGCCACAATTGAGAGCTGGAAGATATGTGCTGCCGCGCCCTCGTCCGGTTCAGTTGGTTGGGGCGGATGAGTATAGCCGCTAAGAACGGTCAGCAAAGCTAAAAGAGACAGGACCATTATGACCCTGGAGCTGAGGCGGTTAATTTGCTGCGCGGTCATGAGTGAACCTCCTTTCGGGTTGGCGACGACGTAGGTAGAAAGTACTTTGTATCGTAAAGCCGAAGGGGTAGGCCGTCAAGCGAAAAAATGAACGCATGTACTTTGCTGCGCGTTAGCGGATAGCTTTGTTTTTTGGGGTGAGTTAGTTTTGACGAGTGCAATATGAATAATGCGACGGCACCGGCGGGCTCGAAGATAACTGCGAACGTGGCGGAGCAGTACTGGCGCGCGACGCTGGCGCGTGATGCGCGAGCGGATGGGACGTTCATTCTGGGAGTGCTTTCGACCAGGATTTATTGCCGGCCGTCGTGCCCGGCGCGGCGGCCCTTGCGGCGTAACGTGGTTTTCTTTGGGAGCGGGGAGGAAGCGGAGCAGCAAGGGTTTCGTCCGTGTTTGCGCTGCAAGCCTAATGAAAAATCGGGAGCGCTGCAGTTGGTGGAGCGGGCTGCGCGAGAATTAGCGGGCGGCGAGGAAGATATTTTGCGTGTTGCCACGCTCGCGGGAAAGCTTGGGGTTACGCCATCGGCTCTGCGACGCGCCTTTCAACAAGTTACCGGGCTGGCGCCGCGGGATCTGGCGGACGCGCTGCGTTTGAACCGGT
This sequence comes from uncultured Acidobacteriota bacterium, assembly GCA_963705755.1. Classification (GTDB taxonomy): domain Bacteria; phylum Acidobacteriota; class Terriglobia; order Acidiferrales; family UBA7541; genus Acidiferrum. The sequence continues at coordinate 28,754 of CAVPKZ010000089.1, forward strand.
TCAAGAGTATGTTGCGCGCTGGAAAAAATATTACCGACGCGTTGTATGAAACGGGTTATGGCTCCTCGAGCCGCGTTTATGAACGGAGCGATGCGCAGCTGGGCATGACGCCGGCGGCTTATCAAAAAGGGAGGAAAGGGCATGAAGCTGGAATATACGATTGCGAAATCACCGATGGGAAAAGTTCTGGTGGCGGCGACGGAAAAAGGTGTGTCCGCGGTTTATCTGGGTGAGGTGGAGCGAGAATTGATTGGCGAACTGCGAACAGAGTATCCGCACGCGGAGATTGCGCCAGCGAAGGAATCGTACCAGCGGTGGGTGGGCGAAATTGTGCGACAGATCGAGGGGAAGCCGTCAAGCCTGGAGCTTCCATTGGATGTGCAGGGGACGGCGTTTCAGCGGCGAGTGTGGCAGGAGCTGCAGCGAATCCCGCGCGGGACGACGCGTACGTATACGCAGGTGGCGCAGGCACTGGGGCAGCCTAAGGCGGTACGCGCGGTGGCGAGTGCTTGTGCGAGGAATCCGGTTTCGATTGTGGTGCCGTGCCACCGGGTGATTCGCGGAGATGGACAACTTGCGGGTTACCGGTGGGGGCTTTCGCGTAAAGAGCAGTTGTTGAGTGCGGAGCGCGCGGGCGGGAAAAAATCGCAAAACATTTGAGATGTGCCGCGAAGATTCCCGCAGGACAAGTTGACGCTTATAGAGTTAGTGCTACCAGTTAATGCTAGGAGCGGGGTTTGGTGCGGGTAACGCCTTTGGGCCAATCCTGTTTGAATTGATTATCGCCGATCTTGAGGTTCTTCTTCACGTCGGTGTAATGGAAAATCAGGTAGTCTCCAGAACCAGACTCAAAAAACTTTTGCTGAATGGGCAGCCAGGAAGATTCGTCAATCCACATCTGGATTTTGGCGATTTGCTTGCGCATCTGGTCGGATTTGGGGATAAGCTCGATCTGCACGGTTTTCTTATTATCAAGTTCGGTCTCGCCAATCACGTTGACCTCGTAACTCTTCCTCACGTTGTCGCTTTTGGTGCCAAAACCCAGCAAGACATATTGATCGACTAAATCGCGATTTTTGCCCAGGTCATATTCCTCGACGCGATTGATTTTGGGGGTGAAGACGAAAAGGGAATCGCCGGTGCGAAGGATGGTGCGGCGGTCGGGCTTGAAAAATTCGATGCGCATTTTTTCATCGCGACGCACCAAGAGCTTGCCGATTTCGGTGGAAGTATCTTTCACTACGTCGGTGTATTTGATGTGCTCGATGTCGGCGGTGAGGGTATGAAAATCGCGAGCGGATTTATCCATCATGGCCAACACGCCGTCGGTGGTCCATTGCTTTTCCTGGGGAGGAGAAGCTGGAGTCACAGAAGCTGTAAAAATCACACTGAGAAATAAGAAGAGCAGAGAAAAACGTGTCAATCGAGGCCCCTATGGTGGACGCTAACCGTTATTGTTTCGCGAATCCTAGCATAACAAAGAGACGGACAGAGAGGGTGCGCCGTTTCAAGAGGGTTCGCCATGACTGCTGCGACTCCAGGGCCGCTGAAGAAATTCGTCGAGGCCTAGGGTTAGCGGCGGATTTCGACGTGATAGGCGATGGCGGTGCCTTGTTCATCGCGTTCCGGCTCGATTTTCAGGATGGAAAAATTGCCTTTGTGCAAATCGGGTAAGGCTTCTTTTAAGGCGTTGTGCAGGTCGTTTTGCAAGGCGAGCTTGGTGGGCGGGGCGAGAACGCGTGTGTCGACGCGGTAGGTCTGGCGATTGCCATCCTGGGAGAGGAGCAAGACCTGGCCTGGCGCTGCGGGAACGCCGCTGGCGGGTTGGTCGTGGAACCAGTGGCGCGGGGTGAGCAGGGCGAAGATCAGGATGACGGCGACGGCGATATCGTATTGCCAGGTGCCACGTTCATAAGACCAGAAAAATGTGTGCGAGAGAATTTCTCTGAGGCTGGGCATGCTAATCCGCTGGAATGCCGTCGACGATGACGCCGTCACGCATGTGCACCACGCGATCGAAATAGACCACGGCTTCGGGGTTGTGGGTGATCATGACAATGGTTTGACCCAGTTCTTTGTTGAGCTGGCGAAGCATCTGTAACACGATTTCGGAATTCTTGGAATCGAGATTGCCGGTGGGCTCATCGGCGAGAAGAATTTTTGGTTCGTTGATTAAGGCGCGGGCGATGGCCACGCGTTGTTGTTCGCCTCCTGATAATTCCGAGGGGCGGTGTTGGAGGCGCCCGGCGAGGCCCAGCATTTTGGTGACTACGTCGAAACGGTGCGGATCGAAGCCATTTCCGTGAATGAATTGGGCGATGGCAATGTTGCCCTTGGCGGTGAGAGTAGGAAGCAAATTGAAACGTTGAAAGACGAAACCGATTTTGTGGCGACGGAGCTTGGTGCGCTCGGCGTCGCTCATGGTGGTGAGTTCGTTGCCGTCGACGAGGACGGTGCCTTTGGAAGCTTGAGCCATGCCGCCGATTACGTAGAGGAGGGAAGATTTGCCGCAGCCGGAAGGACCCATGACGGCAACGGACTCGCCGGGTTGCACTTCGAAATTGACGCCGCGTAAAGCGGGGACTTCCACTTTGCCCGCACGATAGAGCTTCCACAGATTTTCTGTTTTAAGTATCGGTTCCAATAGCGTTTCTTGAGACACAGGTGTGTGGCAGGTTTGTATTGTAACTGCGAATGGGACGGCTGCCTAGTTTCGGAGGTTCAAAACTTCAAAAATCAACGATGCGGAAAAAGCCCCACCCGCCACGGCGGGTAAACCCTATAAATCGAGGGCGGGGCACCCTTCGCAGATCTGTGATCGCAGCTGCGTGGGCTAGTCGTAGGAGAGGGCTTCGACGGGGTCTTTGCGACTGGCTAGCCACGCGGGGTAACTGGCACCGAGGACGGCGCCGGCTAGCGCGATGGCGGCGGCGCGTAGGATCCAGGCCGGGGTGATGAGGATGGAGAGGGTGGGGAATCCGGCGAGAAAGGCGGCGCGCACCAGGTAGGCGAGGCCGACTCCCGCGGCGATGCCGATGAAGCAGAGGACCGTGGATTCGCTTAGCAGCGCGCGAATGATGAAGGAGCGGTCTGCGCCGAGGGATTTTAACACGCCGATGTCGCGGGTGCGTTCGATGACGGTGGTGTACATGGTGAGAAAAATGACCAGCAGACCGATAGCTACTGCCAGGCCAATCATGGCGTGAATGAAAGTCTGAAGACCTGGGATGTTGGTGGCCGTCATGAGGGAAAGAAAATCTTTGAGCGGGCGAATGGTGTAGGGGGGCAAGACGTGGCGAAGCTCTTCGATTACGTCCTCGGTATGTTCCGGGCGAGTGCAGCGGAGAAGAAAAATGGAGGCTTTGTCGCGCGCGCCGACGAGGTCTTGCAAAGTGGCGAGTGGCACGAAGAGACGCGCGCCTTTGCCGTGTTCGATGATGCCGGCTACGTGCCAGTCATGATTGAGCAGATTATAGGTTTCGCCCACTTTGATTTTTTTTGCTTTGGCGGCCCAATCGTCTACCAGTAGATCGTCGGGGCCCTCCATATCGCGACCCTGAATGAAGACGAAGCCTCCGGAGACGGCGCGAAAGCTTTCTGGATCGATGCCGTAAACGACCTCCACGCCGCCGGAGGAATTAAATTGCAATAAGACGGGGGCTACCGATTGAACATATTTTTGCTTTTTCAGCACGGCGGCGATCTTAATGGGCATGGGGGCGCCGCTGAAGCCTAGGAAAACGGAAGCGGCGGGCGGTTGAACCATGACGTCCGCGCCGATGCCCTCGATGCGCTTGGCGGTTTCGCTGAGCAGCCCGGAAGTGAGGCCGACGATGAGGACCACCAGGGCGACTTCGACGGCCACCGCCATGACGCCGATGAAGGTGCGCATGGGGCGGTGGAGAAGATTGCGGGCTACGAGCTCGCCCATCATGGTTTGACACCTTGACTGACTTGTTTTTCTTCGGAGGATTCGCCGACACGAATTAAATCGGAGCCCGGCGGTTGTTCGAGCTTGAAGCGGTCGAGGGGGATGTCATCGTTCAAAGTGATTTTAGCGATCTGTAGATCGAGGCGGTAATCGTCGTGAGGGCGCTCGATGCGAATGGAGCGGGGAAATTGTTGATTTGCGGCTGATGCGTTTGCGGGCGCGCCAGGCGCGGGTTTAGCGGCGTCCACAGTTTGCCAATTGGAAAAGTGGATGTCAGAAAGCAAAATTCCGCGAGGACCAAAACTTTGCAGGCGCGCTACTTCGAGGTTAGTGCGATCAAACCAGATTTTGCGCAGAATTTCGGTTTGATAGCCACCACGGAGAACGGTGAGCACGTAATAGCGGGCGGTTTCGTCGTTGAATTCTTCGAATAAGACGGTTTCCTGCTTACGAATTTCGGGCCACAAGAGAGCGTCGAGCAAATGTTGCGGGCGAAGATTTTCGATGGGTTTGCTGTTGGCCCGTTCGAGAGCTACGGGGCCGATGAGGAATTTATTTTTGGAGGGGATGGAAACGCGAAATTCCTGGCCGTCACTGGTCATATCGAAAACGGTGGTGCCAATTACGGGGGCTTGGCCGATTACGCGAATGTAAGCGGGCCGCTCGGCGAGAAGGAAGGCTTTTACTTCGTGATATTCCTCAATGATGCCGCTGTATTTGGAGCCTGCGGTGGGCTTCAGCTCGACGGTGGCGTTGAGGCTATGGATTGAGGCGGCGGTGGAGTTGAATTTTCCCAGTAATTCTTCGCGAGTGGCGTCTTTGACGACGGGCTTTTCGGCGGGTGGAGTGTTTTTGACAACGCTTACATGGCCTCCGCAACCCGCCAGAATGAGCGCGAGCGTTGCCAATGAAACGCGGAGCAAATTGAGCCGCGTGGTTGTGGTGGGCTGGGATTTTGTTGGCACGAGATTTAATTGGGCCGTGCGATGTGCACGTCAAAAGGCTGCAGCGCGGGGCGCACACGGCGGATGACTTCGGTGGGCCACAATTTTTCGCTGAGCAGAGTGATCCAGCCGTCTTCCGGTTCACAGACGGCGCAAAAAGTGTAGCGCGTGTAGGCGGATTGATAGGCATCGAGCCCACGTTTGGAGAGTTCGCCCTCGACAGCGGGATCGGGCGTCTGGGCTGCGGGGCCGACACGTACGCCGAATGTTTCCGATTCGAAGCGGGAAAAAATATCGAGTAGCTGTTCTTGCGTGGGTTTGGGAATTACGAGGCAGCGCTCGGCGGCATCGCGAAAAGGGATTTCATGGGTGCTGCAGAAATCGCGGACGCGATCGAGGTGGCTAAAAAAATCCAGGACGTAAAATTCTTCGCCCGCGAGAACGGGGAAAGCAGCGGACCAAATTTGCGCGGCTTTACTACCTCTGACGGGCTCGCGGCTTTCCGTTTCGAGCAGTTCGAGCCCGACGGCTGTTACATCGGAGCCCAGACTTAAGACTTCCACGTCCAGCGAAAAAGGGGGCAGATCGAGAGCGCCGCTGCCGAGAGCGTTGCCGGGAGAGCTCATTCTTCGAGGCCCGCCTGGGGGAATTTAGATTGGAATTCCGGGGACTGTTTTCGCAGATCGAGCCAATCGAAGAAGGCATCGGGGTTTTCGAGCCAGATGCGAAACCAATTGGCGATTTCTTCTTTTTCGGCGCGCTTGGGAGCTTCGACTTTTTGGTTGCGCGAGATCATTTCGGCGCGACGCTTACCGAGACGCGCGACGTTTAGCACACGCTCGACGGCGGCGTGTTCGCCTTGCGAGCGAAATTTGCGCATTAGTTCATCCAGGCGCATGACACTGACTTCGGCATCTTCCAATGTTTTGAAATGGAGCAGATCTTCAAATTCCTCTTCGTACTGGTCTTCGGCTTCTTCCTGCAGAGTGAGCTCCAGTTTCAGGCCGGCAGCTTCGAGAACATCGGCGATGTATTCGCTTCCGGTCTTTCCAGCTTCGCCATGTTCGGCAATGAGGCGACGGCGCAACTGATCGATTTCCGCGGGGCTCCATTTCTGCACGCCGATCTGGCGGGCAGCTTGAAGGATGAGCGTTTTTTTTGTGTTGGACGAGTCGTTCATCGATTCGAAGCCTGCTCCCCGGCAAGAAGATGACGGTACTTAATCACATTATTATTGTGCTCCGCCAGCGTGGCGCTGAAGAAGTGTCCACCTTGGGTGTTGGCGACGAAATACAGATAATTGGTGTGCGCGGGTTGATAGGCGGCGCGCAGAGAGGCTTCGCCGGGATTACCGATAGGGCCGGGAGGCAATCCGGTATGGGTGTAGGAATTGTAGGGTGAATCGATGTGTAGGTCAGCGGTGCTAATTGTGCCGTTGTAGCGACCCTGTTGTTCGAGCGCGTAGATGACGGTGGGATCGCACTGCAGGAGCATGTTTTTATGCAAGCGATTTTCGAACACACCGGCGACCAGTGGGCGCTCTTCGGGCTTGGGGGTTTCGCGTTCGACCAGGGAAGCCAGCGTGACGACGGCGGCGACTGGGCGGGTGCTAGGAGGGTTATTCGCTACTGCCGAAGAATCTGTGGAAGTCGCTTCCGTAAACGCGCCGGAAGTGGTCATTTTGTCGCCGGAGGAAGCGGCAGTGGTGACGGCTGTCCATTCCTCTTTAAATTTCTTGACCATGTCGGCGGTGAGGGTGGTGGCGGAAGGATGCCGCGATAGAAGATAGGTGGCGGGGAAGAGGAAGCCTTCCAGGGTTGCGGCTTGAGGGGCGATGTCGTGAATCAAGGCAGGATCTTTGGCGGCCCGCAGAAAATCGCCGGCGGGCATGAAGTTCCCGGTTTCGAGGTCGTGGGCGATATCGAACATGGTTTCGCCCTCGCGTACAGTGAAAGGTTGCTCGAATATCTGGCCATTGGCGAGCTTCCAAAAAACGTCGTGAGCGGAGGCCGCGCGATCGAAGAAATATTCGCCGGCTTGAAGGGAACGACGGGGATGGCGGCGAGCGTAGAACTCAAAGGCGACGGAGCTACGCACGACACCTTTTCGCTCGAGAAGGCGCGCAACGCCGCGACTGGACGAACCGTGGGGCACTTCGACGAAGACGCCCTCGGCGCCGAAACCTTGGTACGGGTAATTAATGGAATACCAGAGCCATGCGGCGGCGGCCGCAGCGATCAGCACAATAAAAAGTAACAACTTGCCCACAGATCAAACTCCACAATGAGCGCTGGTTCGCGCTGGTAATTTAGATGCTTTACCCAAGCGAGAATGCTACCGCTGCAAATATTCCTTCAACATCACCGCGGCGGCAAGAGCGTCAACAGTCATTTTGCCTTCCGTTTTGGGCTTTCGCTTTGGCGTATGCAGATCTTTACCTGACGTGATGCGCGCTTGGGGATTCAGGGTTCTGCCGCCTTGCTCTTCGAGCAGACGCTGGGCTTCCCAACTGGTAAGGCGTTCGTCGACCATCTCGACCGGCACGCCAATTTGTTTGCGGACGCGCTCGGCAAAACGCGAAGCTTCTTCGGCCATTTCGCCGTGGGAGCCGTCGAGGCGCAAAGGAAGGCCTACGATAATTTGCGTTACACCTTGCTCACGAGCGAGTTCGCGGAGGCGGCGCATATCTTCGTTGCGATTGATGCGTTCCAAAGTGGCCAGCGGCTTGGCGAGGCGCGCTTCGGCATCGGCGATGGCCAGACCGATTCTGGCGCGGCCGTAATCGAGGGCCAGGATCGTAGCGGGTTGATTTTTGGAAGAGAGCAACTGCGTCACCTTCTTAGTATACCGGGTGGCGTGGATCTAAGAACACATGAGCGGCGGCGAGGTTCTTCATCTAGAAAATCGCCAATGCGGGTACGGCGCGGGTCGCCAACCCACAACGCTGGAGGAAACGATTCTGCCGCGACGAACCTAAGGTTGGCGGCCGCGCGTGCCTTTTTGCCAGTCGTTCCAAAAACCCATGGATTTCATCTGCTGATCGAGGCCGGATCCTTTCAGGAGAGCTTCGAGCTCGGCGCGGGACAGGCGCTTGCCGAGGGGAGCGGGGCGATCGGCTAGTCCCCAGGTGGTGAGCGCGGCGATGGCGGTGTTCAGTTTTAGCTCGCGAATATCGACCTTGTCGAGGGTGTCGGAGGCGGCATGGTAATTGGGAAGGTAGTTGGCTTCTTTCTGATTGGCGACTAGGGTGGGCAGTCCTTCGATCAGAAAGTCGAAATGGTCGGTGCCGGTTTGGGCGTCGGTGGTGTGGCGATTTACGTCCCAGGAGTCCAGCGGTTTGAGGACTTCGCGCACTCCGGCGGCCAGGTCGAGCGGCCACCCAGCGAATAGCCGGTGACCCGGCCGATGCCGGAGTCAAAAATAACAACGGCGCGAATTTTGTCCAGTTCGGCGCGATGGGTTTTTACGTAGGCCCAGGAACCGAGCAAGCCTTGTTCTTCACCGCTGAATAAAATGAAGCGGATGGTGCGGCGCGGTCGCAAACCGGTGGCTTTCAGGACGCGAGCCGCTTCGATGACGAGAGCGGAATTGCAGCCGTTGTCGAGAGCGCCGGTGCCGAGGTCCCAGGAGTCGAGATGCGCGCCGAGAATTACGCTCTCGTCGGGCTTTTCGTAGCCGCGAATTTCGGCGACGACGTTTTCCTGGTCGATGGGCGGGCCGATTCTGTTGGGCATGGAGAAGCGCGCGCGAATTTTCCCGGGGTAGGCGAGTACGGTGCGCGAAAGCCTGAGAGCGTCTTCGCGGGCGACGATGGCTTGAGGGATTTTTTCGAGTTGGCCATCGCTGGTATTGGTGTGGCGATAGAGAAGGAGACGTTCGCGGGCGCCTTCCCAGAGGATTGCGGCGGCACCGGATTTGATGGCGAGTTCGATGATCTCCGGGGGGCGAAAATATTCGTTGAATAGATCGGCCCAGGTGGTGCCCAGGTCAGTGTGCACGAGGAGGATCGCGCCTTTTATCTGGGCGGCGGCGGCGGCGAAGTCTTGCGGCGTGCCATAAGCGACGTCTACGACGTTTGCTTCGATCCCGCCGGGCGGCGTGGCAGGGGACCAGCCTAGACTTACGGTGCGAAGAGGAAATTTTATTTCGCCGAGCAATTCGAGACGCGTGTCCCCTTCGCTCCAGGTTAGCGGGAGTTGATATTTTTCTGTGTGTACATTGACGCCAGCTGCTCGAAATGCGGACGTGGCCCATTGGACGGCGCGGTCCATGGCGGGGGAGCCGGTTACGCGGCCGCCGATTTCGTCAGTGAGGCGCCGAAGATTTTCTTGCATGGGTGAGGGGCCGAGGATGAGGGGCAAGATTTTTGCAGCGACTTCGGCGCAGGAGGAGGAGGCGTCAGTGGTGCAGGCGGCTGTTGATGGAGTTTGAATGCGATGGAGCGGGTCGTTTTCGGTTGTGGAGTTGGGCTGCGGGATTTGGGAGCGCGTAGGTGATACGAGAGTGAGGGTGCAAGTGAGAATAATGAACAACGCGGTGCGGCGGCGCATTTGGTAGCCTTTTTTGGACGAAGCCACGATTTTAGTTTGTGCTGGATTATAGCGAAAGAGGGCAGAGGGCGGGTAATGCGCCAAGTACCGCACGGAAATTAGAAAATTCCAAATTTTGTCTTATTGCGGAAATCGATCCGATGATTGTGAAATAATCGGGACACACCAAGACCCACCCTACAAATCGAGGGTGGGGCACCCTTCGCCTTGTTTTGGTTGTGGCGAGGTGCGACCCGCGAAACCGGCTCGATTGATACAAGCTCTGCCCAGCTGCGGGTTGCGGTTAGTTTTTGGGGGCTAGGGGGGGATTGAGGATGCAATCGGCGATGCGGGCTACGCTGACCATTTCGGCTACGGCGTGGACGCGGACGATGTGGGCGCCTTGCAAGATGCTGGCGGTGACGGTGGCAGCGGTGCCCCAGATTTTTTTTCTGCCGCGATTTCTGCGGGCTGCGGCGATGGACTGAGGTTGGTGTCTTGGGCCAGGGTTTTGCTGATGAAGCCTTTGCGTGAAGTGCCGACCAGGAGTGGGAAGCCGAGTTTTGCGAGCTGTGGCAGCTCGGCCAGTAGTTCGTAATTCTGGGCGTAGCTTTTTCCGAAACCGATGCCAGGATCGAGAATGATTTGGGAATTAGCGACGCCAGCTTTGCGGGCGATGGAGAGGGATGCGCGCAAGCCTTGGGATACATCTTTCAGTGCGTCACGGGCGAAGGGTTTTTGCTGCATGGTTTGCGGTTCTCCGCGCATGTGCATGAGGATCAGGGGAACGCGGGCGTGGGCGGAAATTTCGGCGATGCGGGGATCGTGTTTCAGGCCGCTGACGTCGTTAATTATTTCCGCGCCGCTTTCGATGGCCTTGGCGGCGACTTCGCTTTTTCGCGTGTCTATGGAGATGGGGATTTTCAAGCGCGTGCGTAATGCCGCCAACACTGGGGCGAGGCGGCTCCATTCTTCTTCGGCGTTGATGGCCAGGGAGCCTGGGCGCGTGGATTCCGCACCAATGTCGATTAGGTCGGCGCCGTCACGCTCCATTTGCAACGCGTGTTGCACGGCCTTTTCCTGGGAGAAAAAGGTTCCTCCGTCTGAAAAACTATCTGGCGTAACGTTCAAGACTCCCATTATGAGGGTGCGCGGGCCGAGAATAAGGGTGCGTGAGCGAAGTTTCAGGCGGAATTTACGACGCGGAATCATTGTATGGGCAGTGTAATGCAAAGGCAGGTGGTGGTGTTCGGGTGAGTGCGAGTACGGGGGCGGGTGCGATGCAAACGAACTAATCCAAGTCGATGTCGCGAAGCGGCTTTCCTGCTGGGGCGTCCTTGGCTTTCTTCATGGCTTCTTCGAATTTTTTGGCGAGGATGTCTTCTTTGTTGTGTTCCAGGTTCCAGGAGTCGCGGAATTTGTCTTCGCGATTGCGTTGTTGCTCGTTAAGAATGCCGGCGGCATCTGTGAGGTCGACGTTAGGACCGGTCCTCGGGGGCGCTTCGTGAGAAAGCACTGCGCCAAAAACGGAGTCGACCACCAATTTGGAATGGCAGCATGGGCAAGTGACGTTCAGGTTGTCTACATTTTGCTTGGCCATGGAAAGCATTCTACGCCTTTTTGATGGGGAGTTAGCAGTAGCATAACAATACTTCCGGCTTCCGGTAACAAACGCCGCTTTCTTAACAATCATTTCCAGCCTGTGTCTATGCGGTATTTTCTATCCGTGCACAAGCCAAGTGGCGGGCGATTGACCCTTTTGGCGTGAATGTCAACAATGAAAGTATGGCTGAACCGGCAATTGATATTGAAAATCTGACCAAGGATTACCCCTACGGCTTTCTTCACCTGAAGAAAAGGCGCTCGCTGGACAATTTGACCATGCAGGTGCAAGCGGGCGAGGTATTTGGTTTTTTGGGGCCGAATGGCGCGGGTAAGTCGACGACGATCAAGCTGTTGATGCGGCTGATTTTTCCTACGGCGGGATCGGCGCGGATTCTTGGGAAGCCGATCAGCGATATTGCGATGCATCGGGATATTGGCTATCTGCCGGAGCAACCGTACTTCTACGATTACCTAACCGGCGCGGAAGTGCTGGATTATTTTGCGCGGTTTCATGATTTCTCAGGGGCAGAGAGGTGCGAGCGTGTGCAGCGCATGCTCAAGAAAGTTGGGCTGGAGTCGGCCGGGCGGATTCAGTTGCGGAAATATTCGAAGGGGATGTTGCAGCGGGTCGGACTGGCACAGGCGATTTTGCATGATCCGGCGGTGGTGGTGCTGGATGAGCCGATGTCCGGGCTGGATCCGGTGGGACGGCGGGAAGTACGCGACATTATTCTGGAATTAAAAAAACAGGGGAAGACGGTTTTATTTTCTACGCACATTTTGACTGACGCGGAAATGTTATGCGACCGCGTGGGCGTGATTGTCGGGGGAAAGTTGCAAGGAGTTGGGGCGCCGAGCGAACTTGTCGGATTGAAGACTCAAGGGATGGAGATTCTGTTCGAGTTGCCGGCGAGCGGGGCGACTGGAGGTGACTTGCTGGCACAGGCTACACGAACCGGAGACCGGTATCGCTTGCAAATAGAAGAGAGCGGATTGTACCCGGCCATGGAACGGTTACATGAGGCCGGTGCCAAGATATTGTCGGTGACGCAGGTAAAGCCTTCGCTGGAAGAATATTTTATGCACCTGGTGGAAGCTGACCGGGCGCAAGCTGCGGCAGTGGAAGTGAGACCAAAGTGATACACGTCGGGACGGTAGCGCTAAATACATTTCGCGAAGCGGTGCGCGACCGGGTGTTGTACAACCTGGTGTTTTTTGCGCTGGTGATGATGGCTTCCGCGATTCTGGTAGGGCAGATATCCGTCGGCATAGAACAAATTGTGATCGTCACACTGGGGTTGAGCGCGATTTCGATCATCGGGCTGCTGATTTCGGTTTTTATCGGCGTGGGACTGGTGTCCAAGGAGATTGATAAACGAACTTTGTACGCGTTGCTGGCGAAGCCATTGCGCCGCTGGGAATTTATATCAGGAAAATTCGCGGGGTTGGCACTGACGTTAGCGGTAAATACGGCGGCGATGTCGGCGGGCCTTTTCTGGCTTTGTTTTACGTGAAACATTCGTTGAGCGCGCGGATGCGTAGTGTTGGTGGCGGTGTACTTCATTTTGCTAAAGCTGGCGCTGGTGGTGGCGCTGGCGATGCTGTTTTCGTGCTTCACGACGCCCTTGCTGGCGATTTTATTTACTGGGGGACTGTACGTGGCAGGATTATTCGTTCACGAGATGCGTGGGATGGGGTCGGGTTGATCGATCCGGTGCTGGGGCGATGTTGCGGTGGATTTCGTATTTGTTGCCGAATTTCGAGAATTTCGATGTTATGGGAGCGGCGGCGCACGGACGGGTATGGCGGGATGCTAATTGCGAGAATACGGTTTATGCGGCCCTTTATTGCGCGATTGTGTTAGCGTGGCGATGGCGATTTTTTCGCAGCGTAACCTGAAATGAGTTCAAAGGGCTATATAGCGTTGTTGCTGTTCGTGCTGCTGGGTTTTGCGGGTGTGTGGCGTTTGCAGGAACACATTGATGCGCAACAAAGCGCGGTGGAGAGTGAAGACGACCAGTTGATGTTGCGTTCCAGCAAACTGGTGAAGGGCATGAGTCTGGAATATGCGCCACTGATGGCAGACATCTATTGGACGCGGGTGGTGCAATATTTTGGGAATAAGCAAGCCGCGAACCAAGTTGATTTGAGGCTGCTTTGGCCGCTGCTGGATTTACGAGTGTGCTGGATCCGCAGCTGATGCCCGTTTATCATTTCGGGTCCACGTTCTTAAGCGACGCATCGCCTCGCGGCGCTGGGCGGCCGGATCTGGCGGTGGAGTTGATTGAACGCGGGCTGAGAGCGAACCCGGACCAGTGGCGGCTGTATTACGATTTAGGGTTCGTGTATTACTTCGATAGGAAGGATTATGCGAAGGCGTCTGCAGCGCTTTACGAGGGCAGTAAAAATCCAAAAGCATTGATCTGGATGAAAGCGATGGCTGCGAAGATCGCCACGGAAGGCAATTCGCCGGAGACTTCCAATTTTCTGTGGCAAGACGTTTACAACACCACCAAGGATCCGAGATGAAAGAAAATGCGCTGAGGCATCTGCAATTTTGCGTGCGGAGGACGATCGCCGGCAGATTGATACGGTAGGCGGACATATCAGAACAATTCGGGCGGCGGCCGAACGGATGAGTGAGCTGGTGCAGAGCGGATTTTGCGTGGAGCGCCGGTGGATCCAGTGGGGTATCCGTATATTTTGTCGGAAGCTGGGAAGGCGGAGCTTAATTTGAAGACTCCGCTGAGGGATCGGTGGATTAAGGCGCCGGCGAGTAAGTAGCTGGTAGCGGCCAAGAAGGAAATTAGAAGTTTTCTGCATCGTCGTTCGCAAAATCCCGCCTTCAACTATGGGTTTGGGCATCCAGTAGCAAAACTCAAGATGTCAATCCAAGGTTTAGACCCAAAAATCTTTTCATGCAACCCAGGAGTGCGGCGCGAACAGTGGCCGCGCGTCACACGCGGCTATCTGAGGCTACTGGGTAGTGCAGAGAAGCGTCATTTGCGGGTCGATGAGGAGTTTGTGCGGCGAGATTGATGAGGTGAAATGAAATGGAGTTTCAGGGCCGGGGGCCACCACGGTGCCTAGAAAAACTGGATGAGCGCCAGGGGTACTTGCGTATAGCGGGACACTGGCGATGAAAGATTTGGGTACGTTTTCTTGAAAGAGTTTTCCTCGTATGGGTAGCCGGGAGCGCTGTCGCTTTTGTGAACCGTGAATTCCGCGCGGTAGTGGGGAATGCCAGTTCCCTGAATCCATTGCTCGAAAAACCACTCCATGGAATGACCCCCTTCGAGGTCCATTGAGGGAGTCATCACAGCTTCGATTTCACGACGCAAATCCTGAGTGGAAAGAGCGCGGTAGGCATATTTTGTGACTAACGTCCGCAGGAGGGCGTTAAAACGCGCGTCGGGATTGGTTCCCGGTTGGCGCAGCATTTCCCGGAGCATATGAATAACCCACGCGCCTTTGGTGTAGATGACATCATCGTAAGCGCCCGGAGACTTAGACGAATCGAGGCGAGTGCCAAGGGCTAGGGCGCCAATTTCGTCGGCGGGTTGATCCGCGTTAGAAGCTTTTTCGATGAGCCTCTGGCGATAGCGCTGGAGCCAGACGTGTAGGGTGTGATCGGGGTTCTTGTGCCTGTCGGCGAAGAGCAGCGCGAGATAGTTGGCGATGGCTTCGTCGATCCACTGATCGCGGTAACTCGACCAACCGACAATATTTCCCCACCATTGATGAGCGACTTCGTGGAAGGGCACCAGGTCGCTGAAATGTTCCTGAACGCTGCTGGAAAGGCCGGCGCGACGCTGCACATCAGCGGAGAGAAAGGAGTAGGTGGAAATGTAGAGCAGGCCAGGCCAACCTTGCCCGAAAGTTCCGGGAATCTGGGAGACGCTGAGATTGCGAAAAGGGAAAGGGCCGCTATAGGTTTCGTAAAAACGAATGGAAGCGTCAATGTCTTTGGCGAGCTGTTTGAGGGCGATGGCGGGATTGGGAGGCGGGGGTTGAATATCCTGATTCATATCCAGTCCTGGGCGACGAGGGCCTGCACCGAGCAGTTCAGGGGTAACTGCGCTGGCCAGGCGTGTGGCCAACTGTTGTTCCACCTGGCGATTGGCGTAGACGTCGACGGAATAATTGGCGGAGGCTACCGATGAGGATGCGTATTCGCCAAGATTAAAACCGGCGACGGAGACGGGTTTCTCGGTTTTCCAATGGCCCACACGAAAGTCGGCTTCTTCATGTTCGTCGAGTTTTGTGCCGGTGGCGACGAGGCGCAATTTTCTTGGCCAGCGCATGGTTAAGTCGTAGGCGGCGAAATCGGCGGAGTCACCAAAGTGCGGATACCAGCTTTCGCGAGCGCCCACAAAGAAAACATCATTGCCGGCATCGGTAATGATGTTGCCGCGATAGTGAAAGCGAATAGAAAATTCGCGATCGCGTTCGAGGGCACGGGGAAGTACGACGAATAGAAAGTCGTTGCCGCGCACGCTGCGTTCCTGCGGGGTCATGTCTTGATTCTGAAAATATTCGAGTTTCTGACCATCCGCGCCGGTAACGGATTCAACATTTAATGCCCGGGACAAAGCGAAAATTAAGAAACGATGGCCCGCGCCAAGGGCATGGAGATTTACTGTGGCGGAGGCATCGAGCGAGTGATCGGGAAGGATGGCAGTGTCGATAGTGTAGTGGAGGGCTTGAAAATCCGGCGCCACGGGGATCACATCGGGGATTTTGTACGAAGCCCAAACATCGTAGAAAGTTGAGCCGGCGGTGATGCGCATTTGGCCTAACAGGAAGGGTTCGGCGCGCATGGAATCCAGAAGCACGTCCAATGGGCCGGTAGCGATGCCGTCGAGACTCGCGTAGAAATAAGGCGGCGTCGTGGTGAGCAGGGTTCCACAAAGAATACGCAGGGAATGGGCGGGGTTGATATGAGACAGAACTGGGTCCCAATAGGACGCGGCGTCGGCGTCGGATTCCGGGTTGAGTCCGGAGGCTTGGAGTTGGTGCAAGAGTTCGGACGAAGTTGTGTCGGTGAAGCGGAGGTAGGCGCTGGCGAAATCCTGGTCGAGGATAGGTGAGTCGAGGAAACGCGCCATTTGCTGCTTTTCGATGGTGTCGCGCGGGAGAGCGAGAATGTGGCCGCGGCCGGCAAAAACGGCGCCGGTGATTTCGTTATCGAGAGGCGCAAAAAAGATTAACTCGCCTTGATCGAAGGAGATTTTCGCATCACCGCGACGCAGCTCGATGCGATGCTCGGGTTTAATTTGATAAGCGGAAGCGGGGTCGAGGCGCAGGGAGTTGAGGGCATCGTAGAGTTGATGGGCGCTGCGCGGTGTGGAACGCGAGGGTTGGGCGGTTGTAAGGGCGCACAACACGAAGAAGGCTGCTGCGAGCCTCATGGGGAAAGTGTAGTCATTTTGGGCGTTGCGGAACAAGAGTACGGGGGCGCTGGCAATTCTTAGATCGCGTTTGCTAATGGAACAAGGGCGAATGGGGAAAAATTCAAAGCGTAGCGGTACGGGTAAAATGGGAAGCATGGGGTTTCCCTCTATTGGACGCGGCAATCGAGCCGGGGTGTTTAGCGTTGTGCTGGCGCTGGGAAGCGCGGGGGCGTTGGCGGACACTATTGTATTGAAGAATGGGCATCGAATTTCCGCCAGTAATGTGGTGGAGGCGGGCGACAAGATCCGTTATGAAACGAGTGTAGGGGAATTAAGTCTTCCCAAGTCGATCGTCGATCACATAGAGAAGGGTGGCGTAAGCCCATGGACAGCGTCGGCAGCGGATAACGCAGCGAATATGGCCATCACTCCGCCGGTGATGGATGCAGCGCACGGCAACGGGGGAGAAATTGAGCACGCGGTGATACACGGTGGTTCGATTGACCGCCAATACATTGCGAAGTTGGAGTCTGAAACGCGTAGCGGCTCCGCGGCAGCCGGAATGGACGCCGCGGTTGCTCATCACGCGGCGGCAAGCTTTGAACTTGCGCACGGGGACATGGATCATGCGCTGGCTGACGAGCGAACGGCCCTTACGTATGCGCCGGATGAAGCGCTGCTGCTGATGGATGTCGCGTATCTGCACTTGCGCAGAAGTGAATACAAGGAATCTCTGGATTACCTGGAGCGCGCGCAGCGGAGTGCCCCGAGCAATGCGGACGTTGCCAAGCTGTCCGGCTGGGCTTATTACGGGATGAACAAGTTGCCGGAGGCGGTGGCGCAATGGAAGCGCGCGTTGGCGCTGCGGCCAGATGCGGAAGTGCAAGCGGCGCTTGAAAAAGCGGAACGCGACAAGGGCGAAGAGGAAAACTACAAAGAAAATGAGAGTGCGCATTTCACGTTGCGATACAGCGGGAACGCGCAACCGGCACTGGCGCGAGAGGTGCTGCGAACGCTGGAAACCCATTACACCAGGATTAATTCGGAGCTGAATTTTGCGCCGCCTGATTCGATTGGCGTAATTTTGTACACCCAGCAAGCGTTTGCGGACATTACGCGCGCGCCTGGATGGGTGGGAGCACTGAACGATGGGAGATTGCGCATTCCGGTGCAGGGGTTGAGCAGCATGACGGATGAGCTGTCGCGAGTGTTGAAACACGAGCTGACCCATAGCTTTGTGCAGCAGAAGACGCACGGGCGGGCGCCGACGTGGATACAGGAAGGACTTGCGCAGTGGATGGAAGGCAAACGCAGCGGCGAGAATGCCGCGGTGCTGCTGGAGATTTACGGTGATGGGCGCGCGATTTCTCTAGGGAGTTTGGAAGGATCATGGATGGGATTCCCGAGCGATGCGGCGGTTTATGCGTACGCCTGGGCGCTCGCGAATATTGAATATATTGTGCAGGCTGATGGCATGGGAGATGTGGAACGAATCCTGGACCGGATTGGCTCGGGGAGTTCGCCGGAAAGCGCGTTGCACGATGTGCTGCATAGCGATTACGACGACGTGATGAGATCGAGCGCGGATTATTTGCGCAGAACATACTCGCGCTAGGAGCTATTTTTCTGGCACATAACAAGAGGTGAGGGTTTAACTGGTGGCTAGCAGCGCGGCCAGCAGCGCTGCGCGGATGGGCATGGCGGCGGTCAGGATATGCTCATGAGTGGAGTGCGCACCATCTCCCACTGCGCCCAGGCCATCCAGGGTGGGGATTCCCAACGCGGCGGTAAGATTTCCGTCGGATCCTCCGCCTACGACACACTCCCCGAGGGATAAATTCATTTGTGCGGCGAGCGATTGCGCACCTTGGAATAAGGCTGCGCTCATTTTGCGTTCCAGCGGAGCGCGATTGAAACCGCCGTGGAGTTCGAGTCGCGCGCCCCGGAAATGTGGTTTCAAGGACTGGAGCTGGTGGTCGACGCGCCTCATTTCTAAAATGCTGGTGGCGCGAAGGTCGAGCACTGCGCGAGCGCGATCGGCGATGACATTTGTTCTGGTGCCGCCTTGGATAATGTCGGCGTTGACGGTGGTGCCACGACTCGGATTATTCCATTTTTGAATTTGCAACACCTGGTGGCAAAGCTCGTGGACTGCATTGATGCCTTCTTCTGGTGCCAATCCAGCATGGGAGGCGCGTCCGTGAACGATAATTTCGGCTTCGCCAACGCCTTTGCGGGCGGTTTTTATCAGACCGCGCGGACCGAATGAGGGTTCGAGGACGAAAACGGCATCGCTGCGGCGGGCTTCAGTTTCGATTAGTTTGCGGGAGGAATCGCTGCCGATTTCTTCGTCGGAGGTCCACAGAAAAACGATGCGCTTGTTGGGGGCCAGGTTTAGTTTGTGGAGCGCACTGTGGGCGAAGAGGGCTTGTACGATTCCGGCTTTCATGTCGAAGGTGCCCGGGCCGAAGGCTTTACCCGCGGCGAGGCGGAAAGGCATTTTTGTTAAGGTGCCGGAGGCGTAGACAGTGTCGTAATGGCCGAGGACGAGGAGTTGACCGGTGGCGCGCGAGGAATTTGATGGGGATACGATGCGCAGATGGTCGCCTCGATTTTTTTGCGGGATGCGATGGACTTCCAAGCCGTGTTTACGCCACTCGGCGGCGATGATTCCGCAACAGCGGTCAGCGCACGCTTTTCGAGGCTGGGTGATTCGGCGATCACGAATCGGCGAAGCGTGTCGATCATTTGCGGCAGCGTTGGTTGAAGGAATTTTTTGATTTTCTGCGCAACAATGAGAGCGGGCATTGTGCGAACATGCTAACAATGCGGCGACGAATGGGCAACGAAGCGAAGCCAAAATCAACCGAAGACCGAGCACGGCGGCGGGGAGAGACAGGCGGGAAATCAGGGGATATTGCATTTGGGGCCCAAGATACGCGTCCGTTGTGGGTGCCTGGTCGCATATAATTGTAAGTTTGCCGGGTAAGCCCGGACGCCGCAGGACTTGGGGTATTCGCGACGGGGGTGCGAATGATTCTGGATACGACGGAAATACAAAGGATTTTGCCGCACCGCTATCCGTTTTTGATGGTGGACGCTATTGAAGAGATGGAACGCGTGAAGCGCATCGTGGGAATCAAGAATGTGACTATCAATGAGTCGTATTTTCAGGGGCATTTTCCGGGCAAGCCGATCATGCCTGGAGTGCTGATCATTGAGGCCATGGCGCAGACGGGTGGATTGCTACTGCTGATGGAGGTCTCGGAGCGCGAGCGCGAGAACAAGCTTTTGTATTTTGTGGCTATCGATGGGGCGCGGTTTAGGCGCCCGGTGGTGCCGGGAGAGCAATTGAAGTTGGAAGTGAAGGTTATTTCGTGGCGTGGGGATTTCTGCAAGCTGGATGGAAGGGCGACGGTTAACGGGGAATTGGCCGCGGAGGCGATTCTGATGTGCAAGATGGTGGACCGGGAAGACCTGGAGAAGCCTAAAGCTGCTGAGCAGATGAGTACGCCTGGGAACTCGCGCGCTTGATGGAAGAACCTCGACTCCGGCATTTGCAATGATTCCACGTTAAAAGACCCACCCTCAAGAAGGCCGAGGGGTGGTGCACCCTTCGCGTTAGTGAGGTAGAAGTGAGGGGAAAAAATTGAGGCTTTCGTGGACACAATTGGACGAGTTCTTCGACGCCGCCCTTTTTGGTTATCCCACGTTACGAGATCTATTTACGGAAGCAATGACACGCGGTACCTAAGGACTACACCATTTGTGAGCACGCAAACTAAGACTAAGGCTGAGATTCATCCGCAGGCGGTGGTGTCGGCGGGCGCGCGGATTGGGGCGCGGGTAAAGATTGGAGCTTACGCGGTTGTTGGCGAGCACGTGAGTTTGGGTGAAGGATGTTCCGTGGATGCGCACGCGGTGATTCAGGGGCCTTCCACGATTGGGCGGCACAACGTGTTTCATCCGTTTTGTTCGATTGGCGGCGATCCGCAGGATTTGAAATTTCATGGGGAACAGACGGAACTGATTGTCGGTGAGGGAAATACTTTTCGCGAGTATGTGACGGTGAGCCGCGGGACGATGGGGGGCGGCGGTAAAACGACGATAGGGAACGGGAGTTTGTTCATGGCGTATTCGCACATCGCGCATGATTGCCATGTCGGCAACGAAACAATTTTCGCCAATGGGGCGACGCTGGCGGGGCATGTGATGGTCGAAGATTTCGCCACGATTGGGGCGTTTTCGCCGGTGCACCAGTTCTGTCGTATCGGAAGGTATGCGTATGTGGGAGCTTTGACGGTGATTACGCAGGATGTGCCGCCGTTTTCGCGAGTGGTGACGGAGCGGAGTACCAAGAGCTACGGGGTAAATTCGATTGGGTTGGAGCGGAAGGGCTTTTCTAAGGAACGATTGCAGGCATTGGGAAGGGCTTATCGGTTGTTGCTGCAATCGAAGATGAATACATCGCAGGCAGTAGCGGAGATGCGGGCGACGTTGGGGGATTCTGAGGATGTGCAGGAGTTGGTCAGATTTATTGACGCGGCGGAACGTGGGATTGTGAAGTAGGAGCGGTGGGTTTCTGCGAAAAATCGGAGGAGTACTTCGATGCCGGATTTTGATGATTCCACGTTGCAGGACCCACCCTCCAAAAATCCGAGGGTGGGGCACCCTCCGCATTACAGGACGCTGCCAGGGGACAAAAAATTGACCTTCCGCGTCATTCCCGCTGAGGTAAGGGTAAACATTGAGCGCTGACGCGAAGACGGAGCAGTGGGGATTGATTGCGGGGAATGGGCGATTTCCGTTTTTGGTGTTGGAAGGGGCGCGGAGCCAGGGGTTGGACATGGCGGTGATTGCGCTGAAAGAGGAGGCTTCTGCGGAGTTGGAGAAATTTACTTCGCGGATTCATTGGGTGAGTCTGGGGGAGTTGAGTGAGGCGATTGATTTGATGCACCAGGAAGGCGTGACGCGCGCGGTGATGGCGGGGCAGGTTAAGCACAATAAAATTTTCAGCTCGATACGGCCGGACTGGAAGCTGGCAAAACTTTTATTTTCGCTGCCGCGAAAAAATACGGATGCTTTGATTGGCGCGGTGGCGCGGGTGCTGGGAGATGAAGGGATTGAATTGGTGGATTCGACTTTATTTTTGAAGCCACTGGTGCCGGAAGCGGGAGTGCTGACGCGACGCGCTCCGGATGAGCGTGAGGCCGCGGACATCGCTTATGGATTTAGCGTGGCGAGAAATATTGCGAGCATGGATATTGGACAGACGGTAGTGATTTCGGACTGCGCCTGCGTGGCGGTGGAGGCGATGGAGGGTACGGATGAAGCGGTTGTACGAGCTGCGCGGATTGCCAAAGGAAAGCCGCTGGTGGTGGTGAAGGTGAGCAAGCCGGGGCAGGACATGCGCTTCGACGTACCTGTGATCGGGCTACCGTCCATCGAACAAATGGGGAGTGCGGGGGTGACGGCGTTGGCTGTGGATGCCGGGCGGACGCTGTTGTTTGACCGTGCGAAATTGATCGCGCTGGCTGATGAAAAAGGGATCGCAATTCAGGCTTTTTCTCCACCTGTTTCTCCACAGGCCGCGGAACCAAAAGCTGAAAACAAGGGAATAAGTCAAGGATGAGCGCAGCTCCGGAGCGTGTACCGGTTGCCGTGGTGGGGGCGGGTGAATTTGGACGCAACCACGCGCGAGTGTATGGCGAGCTTCAGAATACAGAATTGCTGGGAATTTTTGATCGAGACGCAGCAAAAGCTCGCGCGGTGGCCGAAGAATTTCATACTCGCGCGTTTGGCGACCTGGAGGAATTGCGTGGCTGTGTGAAAGCGGCCAGCGTGGCCGTTCCTACGGAAGCGCACAGCGAAGTCGGTTGCCGGTTGATGGACATGGGCCTCGATGTACTGGTGGAAAAGCCGATGGCCACCGACCTGGCGCAGGCAGACGCGCTGTTGAAAGCGGCGAAAAGAAACCAGCGGATCTTGCAGGTCGGGCATGTGGAGCGATTTAATCCTGCGGTAATTGCCGTGGAACCCATCGTGAGCCGGCCGTTATTTTTTGAAGTGCACCGGTTGGGAGTGTTTACGGCGCGCAGCCTGGATGTGGATGTGATTTACGATTTGATGATTCATGATCTGGATATTTTGCTGGCTTTGGTGAAGGAATCGGTGACGGAAGTGAAAGCTGTGGGAATACCAGTATTGACGGACAAGGTGGACATCGCGCACGCGCGGCTGGAATTTGCTGGTGGAGCGGTTGCAAATGTGACGGCGAGCCGCGTTTCCACCGAGCGCGTGCGGAAAATGCGATTTTTCCAGCGACACGAATATATATCGCTAGATTATGCGCGGCGGGATGCCTTGCGCGTTGGCGTAAAGAAAGCAGGGCCGCAACCTGAATTTGGTTTTGAGAAGTTGCCGGCACCCGCGATTGAGCCCCTGCATGCGGAGCTGGACGCGTTTGTGGAGTCGGTGCGTTCGCGGCAGGAACCGCGGGTGAACGGCGCGGCGGGGCGTGCGGCGCTGGAGTTAGCGGGACGAGTAATGACAAGCATCCATGAACACGCGGAGCGCGTCCAACTGGCTACACGAACAGCAAGTAAGCCAGCCTAAATATGATTGAACGCACACTTGTACCCCGGGACGCTCGCTTACCCGCGAAAGAGGAGTTAGCGGCGAGCGCGCGGCGGCGGCCAACGACGATGGACGAGCGCACGCTGGTACCGGCAATGTTGCCGATCGTCACGCTGAACGGGCATTCCAACATTCCGACAAATTTGCCGTTGCAATCCATTGCCGCGCGCGTAGTGGTGCCGCGGGATATACACCGCGAAGCGTACTCGGTGGTGGAGGACGTTTCCATTCCGCTGCAAGTGACGGAAATGGATCAGCGCATTGCAGTGCCGCAGAACTCGGCGCCTCCGGAGCCGACTGCGTCCTTGCCGGTGGTAGATGCCGACCTGGTTGATCCGGATATTTTCACGACCGGCGAAGCGCATTTGATGGTGTCGCCGCCGTCGCCGGAAAAAGCTCGAGCGGATTTGATCACGCGGATTTCTTCGGTGGTGCTGCACATTGCGCTGATTGCGGCGATTTTGTTACAGGCGAAATTATTTCCAAAGCATGAACCGACGGCGGAGGAAGTGGATATTGCGCGGAAGCAACTGACACTGTTGTTGCCGCCAGGGGCATTCGAATCGTCGAAGCCGTCGTCGCGACCGTTACAGCGTCCGCCTGCCGTACATGTGGATCCGCGGGTGCTGAGAAGAGTCGCGCCGCCGGTTGTGGAGCCAACTCCGGCGCCGGCACCGGTTCCCGCGAAGCCGCTAAAGGAATTGCCAAGCGCGCCGATACCACAGAAAAATGCGGTGGCGCCAGAGCCGCAAGCAACCGCGCCTGCACCTAAGGTGGACACCCCCAGGCCTGGGCTGAAATTGGAAGCTCCGGATACGCCGTTGCCGCGGCCAAATTTGCAAATACCGCAAAATTCGGCGCGGCGCTCGATTCAGGATTCATTGAAGGAGGCCACGCGAGATCCGAATAGCGGCGGACGCTCTGGAGGGGTAATTGGTCCGATGCCGCGTTCCGCTCCTTCGCCAGGAGGAGGCGGGGGTCGGGGCCAAGGCGCGGGGGCCTATGGAAACGGTTATGAAATTCTTACCCCGACGGAAGGCGTGGATTTCAGCGATTACATGAAGCGGGTGGTGGCAAGTGTGCGGCGCAACTGGTATGCGGTGATGCCGGAATCGGCGCAGTTGGGCGACCGTGGCAGGGTCGCGCTGCAATTCCGGATCATGCGCGATGGTAGTGTGCCAACGGGAGAGCCTAGCCGATTGCTTACATCCGGGAAAGAGCCGCTGGACCGCGCGGCGGTTTCGGCGATCCGGTCGTCGAATCCATTTGAGCCTTTGCCTCCGGCCTTCAGCGGGCCATATATCGAACTGCGCTTTTACTTCCTGTACAATTTGCCTCTCGACGCCGCCTATCAGTGAAATGCCGGTGAAACCGTTGCGACAACAAATCGTGGGCAGCCTGGTGCTCGCGTTGCTTGCACTGCTCATTGTTGTTGTTTCGCGCGCGGCACATTTTTTTTCCATGAACGCCATTGAGTTGGAGAGTTTGCCTTTGATTGTCGTGGCGGGTCCGACGGCGTCGGGCAAATCTGCGCTCGCGGTAGCGCTGGCAAGCGAGTTGCAGGCGGAAATTATTGCTTGCGATTCGACTCAGCTTTATCGCGGCGTGGATATTGGGACGGCCAAGCCAAGGGCGGAGGAGAGGCGAGGCGTCGTTCATCACTTGATTGATGTGTTGGATGCTGCGGAGACGGCGACCGCAGGAGGTTATCGCGATTTGGCGCTGGGGGTCCTGGAAGATTTGCGCAAACGGGAGAGGCTGCCGATTCTTGCGGTGGGGACTGGGCTGTATATGCGGGCGCTGTTGGAGGGATTGGCGGATTTGCCGCTGCGTTCGGAGGAAGTGCGGGTACGGTTGAAGGGAGAGTTACAATGAAAAACGGTCGAAGCATCTGCACCGGGTATTGCGCCGGATGGATCGTGAAGCTGCGGCGAAAATTGCGCCGAGCGATGAGCAGAAATTGATTCGCGCGATTGAGGTTTGCGTGTTGACGAGCAAGCCGATCTCTGAAGTGCATCGGGCGGGCGGAACGCCATTGCTTGGATGGGAAGCTTTCAAGATTGGACTGATGCCGTAGAGGGAGGAGCTTTATGGCGGATTGAGTTCGCATAGAGGCGATGCGGGAGTGGATGGGTTGAAGAGGTGCGGGGGTTACTGGGGGCGGGGATAACGGAGAATGCAAAGATTTTTGATTTCATCGGGTACCGGGAAATGCTGGCAGTGGCGAGAGGGGAAATGACGGTGGAGAAAGCGCGTACAGCAATAGTCAACTGGCCACGCGACAGTATGCCAAGCGGCAGATGACCTGGTTTCGCAAGGACAGTCGATTCGCTGGTTTGCCGGGCCGGGAGACGATCGGGTGTTAGGAGCAAGTGAGGAGTGGACGAGGGGCAAGCTCAGGGACGTTAGTCTTTTGTTTGGGAGCCACGAAGAGTGCGCGGGATGCACTGCAAGGGCGCGCAGTTCGCGGGGGTTTGAGAGGAGTATAATCGTGGCAATGAAATTATCTCTGCCGCAGCCGGACACGATGCTGCGGCAACATGCCAGGTCGACTTTTTGACGAAGACACCACAACACAACGTTTCGAATGCGGAGAGAGCGCTCCTGGTGGGAGTGGGCTGGAAGCGCGCGCCCAGATTTCCGGGAATGCCTGCGGGGGAGCAGGGGCGCACCTCGTTAGCGGAATTGGTGGAGCTGGCGAAAAGCGCGGGGCAGAAATTGCGGGCACGGTATTTCAGGTGCGCGATTCAGCGGATT
This sequence comes from uncultured Acidobacteriota bacterium, assembly GCA_963705755.1. Lineage (GTDB taxonomy): Bacteria > Acidobacteriota > Terriglobia > Acidiferrales > UBA7541 > Acidiferrum. Next base: position 54,549 of record CAVPKZ010000089.1, read on the forward strand.
CGGCGACGTTGGTGGGACGCGGGAAACTGGATGAGATCCGGGCGGAGGCGAATGCCCATGCGGCGCCGCTGATTATTTTTGACAGCAACCTGTCACCGGTGCAGCAAAGGAATATTGAAGAGTTGACGGACCGGCGAGTGATCGATCGCACGCAACTGATTCTGGATATTTTCGCCAGACATGCGCGCAGCCGCGAAGGTCAACTACAGGTGGAGCTGGCGCAATTGAACTACATGTTGCCGCGACTGACGGGCAAGGGAACGACGATGTCCCGGCTGGGCGGCAAAAGCGGCGGCGGAGGCGCAGGGGGAGCAGGTGGCGGCGCGGGTCGAATCGGCGTTCGCGGACCGGGCGAAAAGAAATTGGAAACGGACCGGCGGCGAATCCGGGATCGCGTGGGCAAAATCAAAACGGGGATCGATGATTTGCGGAAGCAGCGAGCGCTGCGGCGGGAAGCGCGGAACGCCGTGCCACTGGGAACGATTGCGCTGGTGGGTTATACCAACGCAGGGAAGTCGACGCTGTTTAATGCGCTGAGCCGCGCGGAAGTGCTGGTTTCGTCGCGGATGTTTGCCACGCTGGACCCCACGATTCGGGCGGTGCGGCTGCCCTCGAACCGACGAGTGCTGATTTCGGACACGGTGGGATTTATCCGGGACATGCCAAAGAGTCTGTTGACGGCGTTTCGGGCGACGCTGGAAGAAGTGCAGGAAGCGGCGCTGATTTTGCATGTCAGCGACATTTCCAATCCGCATCACGACGAACTGGACGACGAAGTGCACAAGATTCTGGATGAGTTGGGTGTGGCGGACGGCCGATCTTGCGGGTGTTGAATAAAGTGGACCAGCTTTCGGCGGAACAGCGCGGGGAGTTGAATGGCAACGGCAACGGAGACCGGGAAGCAGAATGACGGACCGGTGTTGGTTTCGGCGCTGACTGGGGAAGGAATCGAAGAGTTGCTGCGGCGGATTGATGTGGCGCTGCCGCTTGATCCCATGGTGGCGCTGTCGCTGCGCATGCCGCTGGCGCAAGGACGAACGTTGGCGCTAATTCACGCGCTTGGAAGGGTGCTGCGGTCAGAAGTCGAGGATGAGGATATGCTGATGGACGCCGAAGTGCCGGTTTCTATAGCGCGACGACTGCGGTTGAACGACTACGTGGTGGAAGGAACATCCAAGCTGGCGGTAACGTAGATATAGAAGAGGGAGACATCATGGCTGCTTTATTTTGTGGATTATTCTTTTGATTATGTGCTGGCCGGTGGCGATACTGGCTTTGGTTCTTTATCCGTTCGTGTGGCTAATCACGCTGCCATTCCGAATTGTCGGAATCGCGGTGCATGGAGTTTTTGGGTTGCTGAGGCTATTTTGCTCTTCCCGTAAGGCTGCTGCGTGGGCCGCGGCCGATTTGAAGCGGTAACGGGAAACTATTTCAGTAACCGCTTCAGTTAACCCGCTGAAACATCCAAGGCGCCTACGATATTTCGGACACCTTCAATCGGAATTAATTAGAGCGGTTAGAATGAAGGATAAAAACCACGATTTTCACTGTCCTGCGAAACCTAGCGTAACGTTAAAGTAAACAGCAAGTGATACCGTTGAGAGAGGTGGCGACGGCCCTATCTGTGATAAATCCGCATAAACCGGGCATTTGCGGGTTGTGGAAAATTTTGTGGGAAACGTTAAGGGTGCCTTCCATATAGCTTGAGGAACAGTGTGTTATTGCGGCGTGTTCGAGTGCATCATCTATAAAAGTCCTTTACCCTCATTGATATGCGCGAGCCCGTGGCTACATAGTACCGAAACGGGGCATTGCGCCACCTTGGCGCTTGTAAATCACACATTTGCACAGATTTGGAAGCTAAGGGTTACGAATAAGTATAGCCAGAAAAAAAACGAAGTTAGAAACGATTGAACGCAGGTACCTAAGTCAACGCTGCGAAGCGTTGACGGGTACGTAGCTCAAGACTATAGTGATTTGGCGGTGGCCGGGAGGCTTGGGGCGGTCATTGCCAGCCTGTATGCGCGTATGAATCTAGCCAACTCACTGACGCTGTTACGGATCTTTTTCGTACCGGTCCTGATTGTCATCCTGCTAACACGGAGTCCGAATGTGGAGTTGTGGGGATTCCCCATGCATTTTGAATTCTGGGGAGTTTTGATTTTGCTGATGGCGGCGGCAACGGACTGGGCCGATGGGTATGTGGCGCGGCGGCGACTGCAAGTAACGACGCTCGGTATTTTGCTGGACCCCATTGCGGATAAATTATTGATCTCGGCGGCGTTCGTCTCGCTGGTAGATATGCAACTGGTTCCAGCCTGGATGGTGGTGATTATTATCGGCCGGGAATTTACAGTTCTAGGATTGAGAAATATTGCGTTGGCGGAAGGGTTTACGATTGAGGCGTCGGTGTTGGGAAAGACCAAGATGGTTTTGCAGGTGTGCGCAGTGGCGGTGGTCATCGCGGGGGCGCGGCACGAATATTTGAAGCCGCTGGCGATGCTGTTGCTATGGCTGGTGGTGGTGAGTGCGCTGATCTCGGCGGCGCAATATTTTCACCGCTTCTGGGGAAACGTGGACGACCGCATCAAGCAGCGGCGGCGGCTGAGCATGCTGGAAAGCCGCAAGAAGTCACAGGATGCCGTACCTCTCTGAGGTTGATGGTCAGAATTTGTTGGTTCTGGCGCGCAAGGCAATTGTAGAGGCGGTCACCCGCGGGAAACTTCCGGAGACAATCCCAAATGAGGGAATTTTTGGCGAGCGGCGAGGTGTATTCGTCACGCTGCACGTGCAGGGTGAGTTGCGGGGGTGCATAGGCACGACCGAAGGTGACGAGCCGTTGGGAGACGCTACGGTGCGTTGTGCAGCGAGCGCAGCGTTGCGCGATCCGCGATTTCCAGCAATGCGCAGCGAAGAATTGGGGGAGTTGAACATCGAGATTTCGGTGCTTTCGCCGCTCGCACCGATTCGGCCGGAAGAGATCGAGATCGGGCGTCATGGACTAGTGGTGTCGGATGAAAATCATAGGGGGTTGCTGTTGCCGCAAGTGGCTCCGGAACATGGTTTGAATCGGGAGCAATTTCTGGCAGAAACGTGCCGAAAGGCGAGGCTACCGCAAGATGCTTGGCGATGGACATCGGCGCGAATCCAAGGATTCACGTGCGAAGTGTTCTCCGACGCGAAACGGGCAGGAGCCAGTTAGCCGCATTTACGAAGTTATTTAAAAAGCGGCGCGGCGACGGTCGCGGACTTTTAGCTGAGGTAATGTTGGGAACTACTCCAGTTCAACGTAATCGCCAGCGTAGACTTCCAATGAGCTGTAAGTAATGAGCATGGTCGAGGCGTTAGGGCCTTCGTTAATCACGATGCCTTCGCCGATGATTTCACGAGGCAAGTCTTTCCAGGTGTACTTGGCGTGGGCGCTGCCAAAACCATACATCTCATACTGATAATTTTTCGTTTGCGGCGCTGTTTCTGCCAAGGTGCCCTCATAACGGAAGATGCGGAAATAGTCTCCAATGCGCACGCTTTGATTGCTACCAAGATTTACGTACACTGCGGTGTTCTTGCCGTATAACTGGCTATTATCCTTTGCTGCGACGACCATAGCGACACGCTTGCCGCTGACCGGGGCAAAATGATCAAAGGCGGAGGCATCCTTAAAAGGTGGGCTGGGGCGTTCCACATAGGGACGCACGATATCGCCGCGCTGGATATAGCCGCAGAAAAAACTCAATCTGGGCTATGGAAACGTTAGGCTGTACGTTGACGACGCGAACGTGCCCAGCATCGACATACAACTGACCCATGGCTTTGATTAATTTGTCTTGCCATTTGAACCAGGGCACTTCAAGAGGATCTTTGTCGGGACGAACCACGGAAAAGCGGTCGCCGACTTGAACGCCTTTATCGCGGCCGCGATTGATGTAGACATAGTCGCCATGAGTAAAAGTGATTTTAAGGTTGGACTGTTCTCCGGAGATGATGCGAATGTCCTCTGGAACTCTATTGGTGACGAAGCCGGAACAATTCACCTCCGAGTAGTCGGGCGAGTTGGTGGCTGCGCCGGCTACGGCACATTCTGCGCGGAAGTAATGGCGGCTCCGAAAAATAGGGAGAAAGTCAGTCCTGCTAGCTTAGCGCGCATTCCAATACTCCTTCGAAAACACGTCGGATTGGCGGTACTGGAACTTACTTAGACCGAAAGTAGCAGGGGCATGAGGGGCGTCAACAAAATGGCCAAGGTTGCTTTACAAGTTTGATACTGCATACTACAAGCCGTGTTTTCAATGATATGCGAGCGGGGCTAGGCTGATGGGCCCGTTTGGGACAGGGAGGGGGGTATTGTGCGGTGATGGCCGCGGCAACGGCGGCGGAAATGATGCGGCAGGTGCGGACGGCCTGGCGAGAGACTCCGACGGTGGAGCTGCGGCTGGACTGGTTAGCAGCGATCCGGAGCGAGGAGGCTGCTGCACTGGTTCGCGAAGCAAAAGTTTGGTGGCACGTGGTGACTGGTGGCGACGTGCCGACGGGTGCCTGAGCGGAGGGAAAATTCAAGGGCTCGATTAAGGCGGAAATATTACTGGCTGATGCAAGCGCGGGAGGCCGGATGCGAGTGGTGCGATGTGGAAGTGGAAACGTTGCGGCAGTTACCTGGAAGAACGGTGACGCGAGTATCCGGTGCCGTCGCGGGTGCTGCTGTCGGTGCACGATTTTAAGGGCACGCCGGCACGGCCGGTAGAGATTAACGCGCCAAATCAAAGTGAGGTCGACGCGATGAAAATTGCGGCGAAGCGCGGACACGATTGCGGACAGCGTGCGGTTTTGGGATTGGCGCGAGGTTCGAAAAATTTTGAAGCCGTGCCGATGGAGAAGCTGGACTGCCGGCACGAATCCTGGCGTTTCGCGAGGGAAGCGCATTGGCGTATGCGCCGGTCGGAGAAGTACCGCGCCGGGACAGGTTTCGCTGCGTAAATGATGCATCTATATCGCGCGCATGAGTTGACGAGGAGGACGCGCGTTTTTGGAGTGATCGGTGATACCGTGGGGCATTCGTTGTCGCCGCTGCTGCACTAACGCGGGATTTATTTCGCGCGATGTGGACGCGGTGTATGTGCCTTTTCTTAGTGCATAGACTGGAAGGATTTTCTGGATGCGGTGAAAAACGCTCGGAATTCGTGGATTCAGCGTTACGAATACCGCACAAAGAGACGATTCTGAAATATTTGAAGGAATGCGATCCCGCTGGCGGCGGAGATTGGGGCGGTGAATACCGTAGTGGTTCGCGGCGATGGGTCGTTGTTCGGATCGAATACCGATTATGTGGGCGTGCTGGGGGCGCTGGAGACTAAGATGCGACTTCGCGGAAGCCGCGTGCTGGTGTTTGGTGCGGGTGGGGCCGCGAGGTCGGCGGCGTTCGCGTTGGCGCGGGCCGGCGCACGGGTGGCGATTTGCGCCCGGCGTGAGCAGATGGGAAAAAATCTCTCTCGCGCGGTTAACGGGGAATTTGTTGGGCGACGAACGCTGCGCGGTGAAAAATTTGACATCATCATTAATGCCACGCCGGTGGGGATGTATCCGCATAGCAAGATGTCGCCGCTTTCGGGGCGCGAGTTAAACTGTCGGATCGTGATGGACCTGATTTACCGGCCGCTGGACACGGAGTTGCTGAAGATCGCACGGAAAAAGGGCCTTAATACTGTTTCGGGAGTGGAAATGTTTCTGGCGCAGGGATTCGCGCAATGGGAATTGTGGACGGGGAAGCGGGCGCCGGAAGCCGCGATGCGGCGCGCGGTGTTGCAGTCATTGCGTGCGGAAGAAGCACCGTTGTGGAAGAGTCGCGGGAGCCGGGCGTGATTCAACCGGACTTTCGCGAATTCCAACGACTGGCGAAGCAGGGCAATCTTGTACCTGTTTACGATGTTTTTTCCGCGGATTTGTTGACACCAGTGAGCGCATATTTGCGGATCGCGCGAGGGGCGCGGTACTCGTTTTTGCTGGAAAGCGTGGAGGGCGGCGAGAAGATTGCGCGATATACGTTTGCGGGAGCGCATCCGGAGGAGGTTTTTCGGTACGCGAACGGCGCGTGCGTGCTGGAGAACCGTAGCAAGCTGGTATGGGAAGAACGCGATCCAGTTAGTTTTCTTCGGCAACGGATGGAGAAGTTTAAGCCGGTTCGAATAGCAGGGTTACCGCCGCTGGTAGCGGGAGCGATTGGGTACTTTAGCTACGATATGGTGCGGTTGATCGAGCGGCTGCCAAAGAGTTTGCGCGATGAGATTGGTTTGTATGATGCGGTGCTGATGTTTTATCACGGCATTTTGGCGTTCGATCACGTGCAACACCGTTTATGGATTGTGCGGAACGTGTTTACAGAAGCTCCGGGAACTCTGCGGGCGAAGTATAACGCGGCGGTTGGGGAAATAAAACGGACTCGGGCGCTGTTG
>CAVPKZ010000090.1:0-10773 GCA_963705755.1 uncultured Acidobacteriota bacterium
TCTAGGAAATCTGTAGATCGGTTTTAGTCGGCCCGGCATAGAACAAAGGGATGTGGTGCATCCACAGGCCGTATTTCTTGGTTTCCGGGTCGTCGCGGAAGGCGCTGCTTGCGAAACATGTTGGAAGCTGACAGGTAAGCCGAGACATGGATGCCGTTCTCATGGCAAAGGGCGATTGCCGTTTTCAGGTTTTCCCGGTTCTCTCTCCTCATCCTTAAGACGACCAGCCGCTGCTCCAGGTGACCCAGATCCAGTTGAACTCCGCCTGCTTTAGCACTGATCGTAATTTATATCGCAGCATTCATTATCGCGACACAGGGTGGTCTCAAAACCCAGTTCAGGCGTCGGCATCGGGAACAAATGTTCCTGCGGGATCGAAATCGGTGGACCCAGAAAAAGAGGCCGATTTGCGCTCGCTGTTGCAATATGTGGGAGCCAAAGACCAGTTGCAATCCGTGGCCAGCGAATCCGCAACTCAATATCGTGAAAAGTTGAGCGCCAGCGTAAAGAATGTTGCTGATGATTCGAAACGGCAGGAGTTGATTACCGTAGCTTCAGGGAGCTTTCAGAAGAATTTCGACCAGCAACGGGCTCTGCAGCAAATCGCGGCGATCTACGACAAGCATTTTAGTGACGACGAAATAAAAGGCTTGCTGGACTTTTACTCATCCCCGCTGGGACAGAAGTTTGCCGCCGAAACACCCAAGATCAACAAAGAAATACAGGCGGTGCAAGTGTCGGCAGCAAGCAAGGCAACCCGGGAATCGCTGCTTACGCTGAAATCACAAGACGGCGATGTTGATACGCCGGGTGCGGCAACCGCAAGAAGAGCAAACCAGAGGTTACGCTGCAAGATGAGATGAAGGAAATCTCTCAGCGTCCCTGAATTTTCGGCCGCCGCTTTTGGGCAGCTACTGAATCAGGGAAAAAGTTACTTAAAGCGCTTTCTGATTTTAATGTCGATACCGAAGGTTCCGTTATAATCGCGTAAAGCCACCACGGAAATATTGCGGTTTATGGTGTACTCCACCTGAATGACCTGCTCTTGAGTTGAACCCACATTCGAAACATACATGATGTTGAGATTGCGGGCGATTTGCTGTTCCACGGTGACGCGCGCGCCGGCGTTCTGGTCGGAACTGGAGGCCACGGGCGTAAGTCCCGGATCTACGCGCAATCTGGTAATTCCGAATAAACGTTGCAGGCGGCCACCGAGTTGGGCGTTCACGGCCTCTGATAAGAGCGCGGTGGCGCCGGAGCTGGCATTTTGCGCAGTGCCGCCACTGCGCGCGGTGCCTTCGGCGCTGGGTTGTCCCACCGCCAATAATGCGACGATGTCATTGGAGGGCAAAGGAGGATCGGAGCGATAGGCTAGGGCGAGTTTACTGGACGGCCCGTTAAAGTTGAGGGTGATTTCATATTGTTGAACGGTCGTGGACGCTTCCACGTTCACGACGGGGTCCAGCCTGAAAGGATTGGCGAAATTAATATCGCCACGGGCCACGCGATAGCGGTTTCCCGCAAAGTACAAATCACCGGAAAGCAGATGTATGTGTCCCAATAAAATGGGATGCTCCCAGGTTCCGCGCACACGCAAATTCGCGTCCGCCTCCAATTCCGCACCGGGCCATTCCATACGTGCGTCGGGTGAGGATGCGGCTTCAATGTCGAATTGCAAATTGCGCAAGAAGGGAGAATCTGTGGAGGGACCAGAAATACCTTCCTTGGAAGAGACCAGCACACCGGCGCTTTCGAGTCCCTGTGTCAACAACACGCGTTGCACGGTCACTTTTCCGGAGACAACGCCGGAGTTGGTGGTGCCGGACAGCCGCAAATTTCCACCCAGCAACCAGCTCATGCCTTCGGGATAGCGAATACGCACACGGTCAGAGCTGGTGTTGAGGTCGTAGCGCACGCCAGCTTCTCCGTAATTAACGCTGCCGGAGAGCTGCAACGTCCCACCGCCGACTTCGGCGGTTACGCTGCTGAAAAAAAGGCGAGTGGTATCAAAAATCAAGTCGCCTTTGATAGCGCTCAAACCGGTGGGAAAATCCGCGGCGCGCACGGAGGCATTGTCGATGTGAACTCGCCCGGTGATGCGGGGATGTTCGATAGTGCCTTCCACGGCGGCGTTGATTTGCGCACCGCCCTGCATGTCCATACTTGGCAGGGAGCCCTTAATCAGGCGCAAATCGACGGCGCCATCGAGGCGGAGCGCTACGTTCGCCGGCCAGTAAATTGTACGGACCCTTCGATATTTAGGTTGGTGTCGGTACCGTGCATGACCACGGGTTCAATGTCGAGCGCTTCACGCGACGAGCGGAAACGTACCGGGCCGCTATTTTCAAGCTGAACATTCGCGTAGTTGAGAATGAGTCGCGAGAAATTTGCTTCCACGACGATTCCGCGGGGTCCTTCAAAGCGCCTTTCAACGAGATATCGCCGTCCGCTTTACCATGACCGCTGAACTGCTTTAAATGCAGCGCAGCCAGGAGAAATGGGTCGAGATCGATATTCTTGATGGAGACTGTGCCCTCGACGGGGAACGGATTCGCAAGCCCGAGGGTGTAACCTCCAGAAATTTCTCCGGTGCTCATCGCGGAACTCACGGTTAATCGCGCTATTTTTCCATCGGAGGCCAGGTCGGTGTCAAAACTTCCGATGACTTCCTGCCCCACCCGCAGATCGGTGACGTGAAATGTGCCTGTTGCAACCGGTGTCTGAATAGGGCCCTCGGTCTTGAATCTAAAAGTTACTTGACCGCCCAGCGCAATGGAGGATTGCAACTTGTCGAAGCTTTCTAGCGGGAGTGCGGCGCCGACTAAGTCGGCGGAAATTGATTTGTCCGCGAAACGGTAGGCGGCAGTTCCGGTGACTATGCCGGCTCCTCCGGCCTTTTCTTTTCCTGGCGGGAAAAAGCGCAGCTCGGCATTGGCAATGCGGACTTCCTGAGTGCTGGCGGTAAGCTGTCCGCGCAGCCTGTTGAAAGATGAACCGTAAACATTTCCGTCCGCCAAGTCGAAAAGCCCAGTGATGGTCGGATCGTTTCTTGTGCCACGGCCGTGGAAGACGCCGGTCAAGTTTCCCGAACTGGATAGGACCAGCCGGCAAGCTGTTGCAAGCCTTCCAAGGAAGTTTTTTCCAGGCTGGCGTCGGCAGACCAAGAATTGTCGGGGAGAAAACTCCAATCCGTCAGTTCCAGGTTGATCTCGAGTGAACTGCTGGTGGTGCCGCGACGCGCATGTCCGCGGGACAACAACAATTCCCTTGGTGAATACTGCAAGTCGCCATCGAGGGAAACCAGAATGATAGAACTATATTGCACGTTCTCGCCGCGCAGATGTCCAGAGAATGTAGGTTTGCCGGAGGGGCCAGTGATTTTGCCGTCCCAGCTGACTTGGCCTGATAGGGGTTGCTTGGCGTCCGCGGAATGCGGCGACACATCGCGCAGAGCGTTGATGAAGTCCCGGTATCTTTCGAGCGAGGTGGTATCAAACTTTAGATCCATTCCGGAATCGCGGGGGGCCAGCAGTCCGGAGACGCTGCCGTTCGTTGTGGGCGTTTGAAATGCTCCAGACACAACGGTGAAGAGACTGGTGTCGTACTTGTAGACGAATTGCCAATCCCCTTCGACCGCTTCGTGACCTGCAGCGACGTTTTCCGGCGGCGCCCAATGCATCTTCGCGACAATTCCGAAATGTTCGAATGCGCCGGTCCAGTCTTCCTTGGTGTCCGCGCTCAAATCAGCATCCCAGTGCAATTCATCGATGGGAAATCCGTGATGTTCGATGGAGGGCAGCAAATTGGCTAAACGGATATCCTGCACGTGAGTTTCGGCGTGAAACTGCAATCCCGCGAATCGCAAAGTAACCCGGCCTTTCACGGTGCCTCCGAGCGCGCCGGCAAAAAAGTCGGGGACCACGAGGCCGTCGTTGTTGATGGTGAAGGTGCCGTGACTGGTGAGGCCTTTGGCGTGGAAATCGTCGTAAGGGAGGGCGATATCGCGGCCGGCGTAGATGCCGGTGCCGTGGAATTGACCGTCGGCGACTGTTCCTTCACCGTGAACGTCGGCGCGGCCGGTGGGGACCAGGGGATTCCGCAAAATTTCACGAAGATCAAGTAGCTCAAGCCATCCGCGGTAGCGCATGTTCCATCGTGGGTCGGTAAAGTTGATGAGTTCCGCTTGAGCATCGAGATGCGATCGGCCGGCCCTTACATCGCCTTGTTGCAAAGTGAAACCGTCTCGCGAAATGGTGAACTTCGCGGAAACGCCGATGGGAATCGGAAGAAAACGCTGGGCCGTGAACGTTACGTTTTGCCAGTCAAGATTGCCGTCGTAAACGGAATGATCAAGCGGGCCGCTGGCGTCCAGCGCGAGATGTAAGTTGTCTCCCTCGATAGCCAGGGGTGTTTGCACATCGTTGTAGAGAAGCCAGCCGTTGTCGAGCTTGAGGTGGCGGATGTGCAGGTCGAGAACTGTTTGAGCCAGCGGTTTAGCGGAACGAGGGCGTGGAGGGTTGGGGACATTAGTGACACCATTTTTTCCTATTCTTATATGAACGTGGGGCTGGTGAACAACCAAGCTATTCAAAGAGACTTTGCGCCCCCACCAAGAATCGATGCGCAGGCCAGCGTCCACTTCTTCGGCGGTAAAGAGGGGTTCGGTGCCGGCGGGTTCCAAGCCGTGAACTTCGAGGCCTTTTAATGTGGCGCGCAAAGAAAGCCAATGGATGGAGATGCTACGCAATTCCACGCGACCGCCGGTGAGCGCTTGCAGACGGCGCACGAGGATGCGATGAATTAACGGGTTGCCAGCTCCGCTGCCAAAAAAGATCACTACTGCGGTGGCAGCCAAGAAAATAGCTACCGCTGAGACCCACGCCACATGGCGTAGCCAGCGAAATTTCCGAGAGCGGCCGGCTTCAGTCATTCTTTTTCTTCGTCCAATAGCCGCTCGACGTGGATGCGGGAGCGGCTTTCCTTGAGCCATTGTTCGGCCTGAGCGTCGATGCTTTGTTCTATCAATGCTTCCTGAATGACGTCGCGGGACGCTTCCAGCGAAGGTGGTTCTTGCCCGCGGGCCTTGGCTCGCGGCAAGACTGCGGACTTGTAAAAGTCTTCGATGGCCTTGGCGTCCACCTGCACAGAGGGCCGAAATCTGGAATCGAGATAATTAGTGAGATGAATCTGCGTGGCGATCTTGTCGCGCACTTGTTGCTCGCTCAAACCACTTTGCTTTCGCCGCTCTTCGTACTCCTGAAGCGAGGGGAACGATTTTTTCAGCGCGGCAACGCCCTGGTCAATTTCTGCGTCGGTGGGGCGCGGAAAACGCGAGGCGTCGGCTTCGTTTTGTACCACCCATTGATCGATCAGGCGGTCGAGCAATTGAGCTTCGGTTTCCGATTTTCCATCTACCAACATCTGGTAGCGGCCCAGATGGCGCACATCGCTTAGAAGAATGAGGTCGTTTTCTACGCGGGCGGCGATGCGGTCGATCAGCTCCTGTGCGGAAGATGGGTAAACAAAAATCAAGCCTGAAAAAAATAAACCGATGGCGCAGGTAATTGACACGGCACAGCGCGAAAATATCGTGGCTGGCATTAGAAACTTGGTCCGAGGTTGAAAAAGATTTGGAAACCGGGGAGCCGGCCGCCTTTATGGCAGGTTGGAACGGCGCCGGTGAGGGTGGTGCAAGGAATCACAAAGGTTGGCCGATTGATCTGGTAGCCCAGGTCGATACGAATTGGGCCTACAGGCGTAGCATAACGGAGCCCGAAGCCCACGGTGTGAGAGAAATAATTGAGCTCGTTGCTGCAATTGGTCACACAGAAAGCTGTGGCCGGATTGGTAGTGTTAAAGGTGGGTGTCGGCGTTGAGGTTCTGAAGCTGATGCGGGTTAATCTGCTGTAAACATTTCCGCCGTCGTAAAAAAGAGCTCCGCCCAAGGATGTTCCGAAGTATGGCAGGCGCATTGGGAAACGAAATTCCTGATTCAGCACCAGCAGGGCCTGGCCGCCAACGGGGAACCCGGTAACGGAATCACGTGGCCCGGCCTGGTTGAGCGCAAATCCACGGAGGGAGGTGCCGCCGCCGGCAAAAAGGCGCTCCGGTAGCGGGATAACGATCGGCAAGGGCGGCGTGGTTGGCAGGGGGAACGTCAGCGAAACCGTTTGGCCATAAGGGATCAAACCGCCGATGCGTATGGAGCGGGCAAAGCTAAATCGCCGCTTGATGGGATAGTAAGTAGAATTTTGAAAATAAAATCTTAAAAAACTTGCGTTGGATCCAATGTCACTGCCGGCCACGCTGAAATCCGCGCTGTTATAACTGCCGCGGGTGGCATCCGCGGGATTATCTCGCTTGTCGTGAACCCAAGTCATACCAAACAGCGAAACTAGGGTGGGTTGTTCAAACAGTGGGATGGCCACGGGATTGATGGTGTCAGCGATGTTGGAGACCAGCACTTTGCGAAATACGTAACGGAAAAGAAGAGTCGTCCGGGGGGTAACCTGGTCGGTCAGTTGCAAAGAGCCTTCGTAGCGCGTTTCAGTAAAGGTGTTGATGTCCTGAGTCTTTTCGGTATAAGCCGTGGCTTGAACGCTCAAATCCTTATGCCCAAAAGTGTTGGGATCGGAATAGGTGAGCAGCGCGCGGTCCTCAATGGTGCTGCCGCGCAATTTGAGGGACAGCGAATCAGCGCGGCCGGTCAGATTTAATTTTGAAATTTCAAAAATACCTCGTGGCGCGGCTTGCACCTGTCCCCCGACGGGATTGGAGGTACTGGCTAGACGCTGAACTTCGAAGCCGCCGCCGTAGGCCATGGTGTAGCGTCTGGCTTCTTCCACGAGCACGACTAAATCCTTGTCGCGATCGGTGCCGGTGGGGTTTTGCGGCTCGATGGTCACGCGGTTAAAGACTCCCAGGTTATAAAGGCGGCGTTGCGATTCGACGACTTGACCTTCGCGCAGCGGAGCGTTCTCTTTCACTTCCACTTCGCGATGAAGCACGTTTAGCCGGGTGTGCTCATAACCGGAATAGAGAATTCTGCGCACCATGGTCTGTGGGCCTTCTTCAATGTGATAGGTGAGATTGACTGGCGGAGCTTGCGGGATGATTGTTTTGGAATTCTGCTTGTCGGAGGTCTTTTCGTTTCCAGGAGGCGTCGTGCTGAGGACTTCGCTTCCCTGGACCCCTGCTTTTTCGGTGCTTGCCTCCGGAGCGACACGATCGGCCTTGGAAGTGAAAGTCGCTTCCGGAAATCCGTCGTTAAAATATAGCGCTAGAATAACGTCGCGATCGGTAGCCACGTTAAAATCCGAATAGGGTTGTCCCGGTGTAGAGGCCACATCTCCAAGTAGTTCCTGTTCTTTAAACGCATGCACGCCTTCGAGCTTGAGGGACGCTACCCGAGTTTGCTTCCCTTCCTGAATATTGAAGCGAATCGCAAGGTCCCCAGTCTTACCTTTATAGTTGTCCAACGGCACTGCATCGACTTTGGCCTCCAGAAAACCGTTGGCCTGGTACAAAGCGCGCATGGACTGCGCGTCCGATTCCACGAGGCGCCTGCTAAAGCGCCCCGGAGACGCGAAGGCTGCTTTATAGACCTGTAAGCGGCTACGCAATAATTCATCACTGAAATAGTGATTGCCAATGATGTCGATGGAAACCAGCTTGTGTTTGTCTCCTCTTACGACGTGATAGGTGATCACTTCTTCGGTGCCCTTCCACCCATTGGGATTAGGGGCTGCCGTCTGAGTCTCAGTGGTGTAATCGACGGTGGAATCGAAATATCCCTGGCGTTCCAAACGTTCGCGCATGTTGCGCTTGCCTTCTTCAAGAAGATCGGTGTCTACAGCGCCTTCTTGATATACAGGCACGAGCCGTTTCAAATCACCTTTCGAAAACTTCGCGCCCACAACCTGCAGTTTCACGCCGGGGCCCTGTGAAACTTCGAGATCCAGCGAAATGGAATTTGTTGCCGCATCATATGCGCCGCGACGTACCACCGCGCGGGCGATGAGATTTCCCTTTTTAACAAGGTATTTGCGTATTCGATCGGTTCCACTCTGTAACCGCGCGGAGGTAATCGGGCGTCCTGGTTTCATTTTGAGGCGTTTGAGAATTTCCGCATCGGGATACTGGGTATCATTCTTGAGCTGAATAGTTCCGACTCGCGCGCGGGGACCCGATTTTATGTGAAAGATAACATCCATCTGGTGGGTTTCAGGGTGAGGAACTGTTTCGGTCTTAATCTCCGCGGTGTATAGGCCCTCCTGCCGCAGCGTGTCGCGTAAACGCTCGGCCGCTTCATCAACTAATGCCGCCCGGAAAGTTTGGCCGAGATTGAGTTGCGTCGCGGCCACCGCTGAAGCCTCGCTGGGCGGAGGGACCAGGCCGTCGATCAACACCTGGTTAAAAAAAAGATTTTCGCGAGCGACAAAATCCAGCCGGACTCCGCCCGGAACGGTGGTGAGTACCGCGCGAAGATCGGAATAATCGCCGGTTTTGTAAAGCAAGCGCAAGCTTTGAGCCACTTTGGTGCGGTCCAGAGGTTTTCCGATCTCAACGTTTATGCCTTTGACTGGTTCGGTCAGAACGCGCCCGTCTTCTGCGACGACGCGGGTGGCAACCAGGATAGGCTGTTCGGCAGGTTCCGCAGCGGAGGTGGAGCTCTGTGGGGTTTGCGCGCGCGTTGTCGCAACTCCACTGAGAAGTGCGAGCGCGACGATACCTCGCAGCCCATTGGCCCACCCTGATTTCATCTTCTATTCGTCTCAAACGAAGCGTAGCACAGGGGCGTTGTCCAGTCGGTCATGTTTGGCGTTATCATCGCGGTAGCGGGCCTCCGATCGCGAACCCGCTGGGGCCGCTGATTCGTGGACGATTTTCTTCAAGAAAAATACTCACGACAGATACTTTTTGAGGGGATTGGCCTTGGCGGACAAGAGCGTCTGCTGGGCGCCAGCGCGGTAGTGGCCGGGTGCGGAGCAATCGGGGCAGCTGCTGCGAACCTTTTGGTCCGTGCCGGCGTGGGCCGCGTGCGCATCGTCGATCGCGATTTCGTGGAGCCCTCCAACCTCCAGCGCCAAACTTTGTTCGATGAGTCGGACGCCCGGGAGGCCCTGCCGAAGGCAGTTGCCGCGCAGCGCAAATTGCGCGCTATTAACTCCAGCGTCTCCATCGAAGGCCTCGTTGCAGACATTAACCCTCGCAACGTAGAGGAGTTGCTGAATAATTTTGATGTGATTCTTGACGGCACCGACAACTTCGAAACCCGTTTTTTGGTCAATGATTTTGCCGTTAAGTTTGGCAAGCCGTGGATCTATGGCGCCGCGGTGGCCAGTTATGGCCTGACGATGACCGTTCAACCTGGGAAGAGCGCTTGCCTCGCTTGTCTTTTAGATGGCGCCGATGCCCTCACGGGAATGGAAGACACTTGCGACACCGTAGGTGTTGTGGGTCCGATCGTGAATCTTGTCGCGTCGCTGCAGGTTGCCGAAGCTATGAAGCTCCTTAGCGGCAATCACGAAGCCCTTAACGGCCGCCTTATTACGTCAGATGTATGGAGCGGTCATTTTCAATCCGTTCATGTCGACTGCAATCCAGATTGCCGGTGTTGCTGCAGACAGGATTTCTCCTACCTGGAGGGCCAAGCTCAGCCGCATATCACGATGTGCGGACGCGATTCAGTGCAGATACACGAACACAACCGCGCGCTCGATCTGGGTGCCTTACAACAACGGCTGTCGCGCACGGCAACAGACATCCGGCAAAACGATTTCCTGTTGCGGTTTCATGTCGCACCCTACGAGATAACGGTGTTTTGCGATGGTCGCGCAATCGTGAAGGGTACGACCGATGCTGCGGTGGCACGTTCGCTCTACGCGCGTTACATTGGCGCGTAAGCATTGACAAGTTCGAGTCTGACTTGTGTCAGGCTCTGCGCAGGCCAAATGCGAGCTACCCTGTAAGCAAAGATTTAATACTAGAATTCTTGACAGGTTGAAACTGTAACGTTAGTTTCAACGTAGCAATTGTTCGGGCGGAGTGGGCGATAGGGGTGTTTTCTCGCGAATTGCATGCCTGCTGTAGTGGCTTGCTCACATTCGACGTCCGGCGCAGTCCTAATACTCAGGGGGTTTCCGATGCGAAGCGTGTATAAGTTTGTGGTCGTAGTGTTGCTAACCGGTTTTTTGAGCGGTCAGGTCTACGGCCAGGGCGGCGCTACCGGAGCGATCAGCGGTGAGGTGGTTGATAGCAGCGGAGCCAGCATCGCGGATGCGGAAGTGCAAATCGTCGACAGCCGCAACGACGCGCTAGCACGAAAAATCACCACGGGCACTGACGGTTCATTTACGGTGACGCTGCTGCCTCCCGGGGCCTACTACATGCTGGTCAATAAACCCGGATTCTCGCAGTCCCGCGCGGACAATATTGAAGTGCGCGTCACGGAAACTACGCGGGTCAGCATTGCGTTGAAGCCTGGAGAAGTCAGCGAGCGCGTGGAAATTTCCGCGCAGATCACCAGTGTAGAGACCAGCAACGCCGCGACTGGGGGAGTCCATAGGCACGGCCACTGTTCGCGAACTTCCGCTGGCAACACAGAATTATCAGCAACTTCTTTCGCTCTCTGCCGGAACGAATAGCGAGCTGAATGCTTCGGCGGAGTTGGGCCGCGGAAACGTGCGCATCGTGGTAAATGGGCAACGCGAAGACAACAACAATTATTTGATCAGCAATACGTACTCGTCAGTAACGTTACGTACATAACCA
>CAVPKZ010000091.1:0-9581 GCA_963705755.1 uncultured Acidobacteriota bacterium
AAGGGTGTTCCGGCGAGCAAGCCCGCAGGACAGCCGGCTAACGCCCAGCAGTCGCAGTAGCGCAGAAAGCTTCACAACAGCGCAAACAACAAATGAATTGATTGCGAGAGGATTTTAGAAATGCCAAGGAATCGCTCCAAGCCCAAGATGAAGTTGAAGACGCACCGGGGAGCTAAGAAACGCTTCAAGGTCACTGCCACCGGAAAAATTCTTCGCATGCATTCGGGGAAGCGCCATCTGCTGGGCACGAAGGCACCAGGCCGCATGCGCAAGCTGAAGAAGCTCACGCTGGTGAGCCCCGCGGACAGGCTGAACGTGAAGCTGTTGCTTCCGTACGCTTAGACTGAATTTTCCGCAAAGACTTTCAGCTTCAAACGATCGAAGCTGATGCAGTAGCAAGCAACAAAGTCGAGCGCAAGCTCGCGCCGTTTGGCTGAAAAGACGAAATGGACATCGAGCCAGGCAGCGCTTCACGGGTGCCTGCCGGCCGATAACGAGCCGCATTATGTGTTTGCCTCGCGGGGAACACGCGCGGTTCAGCAGTTCTACCGGAGACAAACCCGTTGCGGTACGCGCGTTTCTGCGCGTGTGCGCAACCCTTTGTCTCCCACAACATTAAGGAGAAACCAGATGGCACGCGTAAAACGCGGCACTAAACGCCGTGCGCGGCGAAAGAAGTATCTCAAGCGCACAAAAGGTTTTTATCTCACCAAGAGCAAGCTGTACCAATCTGCGCAAGAGGCTGCCAATCGCGCTGATCGCTATGCGTTTCGCGACCGCCGCGTGAAAAAACGGCAGTATCGCCGGCTGTGGATTCAGCGTATCGGGGCCGCTGCGCGATTGAACGGCATCACCTACGGACAGCTGATCCATGGACTGAAGGCCGCTGGTGTGGATCTCGATCGGAAAATTCTGGCGGACATCGCGGTGAAAGATGCGGCCGCGTTCAAGTTGCTGGCGGAACAAGCTAGAGCAGCTGCGCCACCTCAGAAGAAAAAGAAAGCCGCCTAAGGCCTTTGGTTTAGGCGAACATCACTACCGGAATGGTGCCCAGGTTCGAAGTGTGGACCTGGGTCATGGCCTTTCCGATAGCTTTGGCTCATATAGCCTCATGATCGTCAGGTTTGGAAATTCACGGCTAGTGATAACGTGTATTCCGGTCACCGCGATTAATTCATGAATGCTGCCCAAAACATCACCGCGAAAAAGCTCGCTGAGCTCGGCGTTACGGAACCGGATCAGGTCGCGCCGGTGTTCGCGCAAGTGCGCGCGCGATTCGACGACGAATCCACTCGCGTTCACGGCGAAGAGTCGTGGAAGCTTTTTCGCGATGCGTGGTTAGGACGCAAGTCCGGCGTTCTTAAGCAAATTACAGACAACTGGCTGAAACCGGCCGGGCCGGCGCTTAAATCGGCCGTGGGAGCGGCGTTAAACCAGCTGCGTGCCCACGTTGAGCCAAAGATTGAAGCGTTGCACGCTTCGATTGATACCGGTGGCGACGCAGCCGGGAGCCCTCGCGATCGCGTGGATCTTTCGCTTCCCGGCATTATCCGTCCGGTTGGGTCGCGCCATTTAATTCGACAGGTCTTTCAGGAAATCGAAGACATTTTCTTTTCGATTGGATTTTCCGTGGCCGAGGGCCCGGAGATCGAAACGCCTTACTACAATTTCGAGGCGCTCAATATTCCAGAATTCCATCCGGTGCGGGATGACATGGACACGTTCTATATTGACGTTCCGTCCGTGGCAGGCAAGCAATCCACGTCAAGTCTGCTTTTGCGTACGCACACCTCTCCGGTACAGATCCGGACGATGGAGAAAACCAAGCCGCCGGTGCGGGTAATCGTGCCGGGCAAGGTGTATCGCCGGGACAATCCCGACGCCACTCATTCTTTTATGTTCCATCAGATAGAAGGCCTGGCCGTTGATTCGGATATCACGTTCTGCGATTTCACAGGGACCATCGAATATTTCGTGAAGCAATTCTTCGGCTCGGGGGTGAAGACGCGTTTCCGTCCCAGCTATTTTCCGTTTACCGAACCCTCCGTGGAATTCGACGCCTCCTGCATCTTCTGCAATGGCACCGGTTCTAATTCTTCCGGCACGACGTGTTCGAAGTGCAAGGGGGCAGGCTGGATCGAACTCTTCGGCGCCGGCATGGTCGACCCCGCGGTCTACGGCTTCGTGAATTACGATCCTAAAAAAGTCAGCGGCTTTGCGTTCGGTATCGGCATCGACAGGCTGGCCATGTTGAAGTACGGCATCGATGATATTCAGGTATTTTTTCAGAACGACGTCCGCTTCTTGCGGCAATTTTCGTGAGTGAGGCTTCTCGCGCTGTGAATTTTGCTGATGCTAAAAATCGCTTTTCAAATCGTGTCGCTGATTACTTGCGTTATCGCCCGCATTATCCTGTGGGTGTGCTCGATTTCCTGCGCTCGCAAAGTCATCTATCGCCCGCGCACACTATTGCCGACATTGGGTCCGGCACGGGATTTCTATCCGAGCTGTTTTTGAAAAATGGCAATCCAGTTTTTGGCGTGGAGCCCAACCAGGAAATGCGCGAGGCCGGTGAAGAGTATCTTGCTGGTTGTCCGCACTTCACCAGCATCAACGGATCGGCGGAAGCCACCACGCTTCCAGATTCCTGCGCTGACTTCGTCACTGTGGGCCAAGCCTTCCATTGGTTCAAGCCGGAACCTACGCGTCGTGAATTTGCGCGCATTTTGCGCCCAGATGGCTGGGTGGCCATCGTGTGGAACGACCGCACGCTGTCGCGAACCGGTTTTGCGGTCAGTTATGAAGAGCTGCTGGTACGCTTTGGCACGGATTACTCTCGTGTTAGAGATTCTTATCCGCAAACGAAGGACATCCGCCAGTTTTTCGGGCATGAACAGTTTTTGACGTGCGAGCTTCCCAATTTTCAACATTTTGATCTCGAATCGTTGCGCGGCCGTTTGCGCAGCAGCTCCTACGTGCCAACGGAGGGCGACCCGAATTTCGCGCCCATGATGGCCGCGCTCGATGCACTGTTCGCCGCGCACCAGCAAGATGGCCGGGTTCTGATGGAATTTTCCACGTGGACACATCTAGGCCAATTGACCGCAGGTAGCAGCCCGTCATGAAAGCGCTCTACATCTGGCTGCAGGATTTCGTGGCGATCAGTGCGTCGCCGGAGGAACTGGCTTCGCGCCTCGCGCTTTCCGGAACGAACATCGGTGGAATCGAAAATGGTCCGCACGGCGCGGTGATCGACGCGGAAGTGACTTCGAATCGTCCCGATTGCCTGAGCCATTACGGCATCGCGCGCGAAGTTGGCGCAATTTACAAATTGCCGCTCAAACAAGTTTCGCCCAAGCCGTCCGAATCCGCTGCCAAAACTAGCGATGCGATCAAAGTGGAAATCCGCTCGCCGGAACTATGCGGGCGTTTCACCGCGCGGGTAATCCGCGGCGTGAAAATCCAGCCTTCCCCGGCGTGGCTCAAAAACAGACTCGAAGCTTGCGGCGTCGCCAGCATCAACAACGTGGTGGACATTTCCAATTACGTGATGCTCGAGCTCGGCCACCCGCTGCACACCTTCGACTACGACAAAATACGCGACCATTCCATCGTCGCGCGCGGCGCGAACCCTCGCGCCTCAGGCGCACCGAGCGGAACAGGCGAAAAAATTAAAACGCTCGATGGCATCGAGCGCCAACTCGATCCCGGCACCTGCGTAATCTGCGATGGCGATGGCTCGCGCATCGTGGGCATTGGCGGTATCATGGGCGGCGCGGAAACAGAAATCTCCTTTTCCACCAAAAATGTTTTGATTGAATGCGCCTGGTTCGAACCTATCGCCATTCGCCGCGCCACTCGTTCGCTCAAACTCCACACTGAGGCTTCGACCCGCTTTGCTCGCGGCGCCGATCCTGAAATGGAGGAGCTGGCTTCGCGCCGGTGCGCCGAATTGATTTTGCAGTTGGCGGGCGGCGAATTGCTCGCTGGAGTCGTCGATGTCTATCCCGGAAAGCACGCGCCCAAAAAAATCCAGGTCACGCGCGCCGAACTCCTTCGCGTCATGGGGGCGGACGTTCCGGACAAAGAAGTTGAATCCATCCTCGGCGCGTTAGGCTTTGCTGCTGTGCGCGTTGATCAAAACCGCGGCGCAGCCGGCTCGATCCTGGCTGCATGGGAGTGCACGCAACCTTCCTGGCGCGCAGAAGTGTCTCGTGAGATTGATTTGATCGAGGAAATTGTTCGGGTCTACGGCCTCGATAAATTTCCGCCGCGCTTGCCCGCCTCGCGACAAGGCGCGGCCCGCTTACCTCACTACGAAGCCGAAATGCGCTTGCGCGAACGGCTGATCGGCTTGGGCTATCGCGAAATTGTCACCATTCCACACGTCGCCGAAGAACGCGATGCGCTGTTCCGGCCCGCTGATGTCAGCCCAGCGCGGCTCGCCAATCCGCTCTCCGAGGAAGCAGGAGTCCTGCGTTCGACGGGCACCGTCACCATGGCCGGTGCGCTGGAATGGAATTTAAATCATGGCCAGCGAAACGCGCGGTTGTTCGAAATCGGCCATCACTATCGCTTAAACGGCAGCAAGCCTGTTGAAACTCGCGTGCTCACACTCGGCGCAACAGGCGCTGCCCGCGACAAAAACCTGTACGAGCCCGCGCACGACTTTTCTTTCGCAGATTTAAAGGGCGACCTCGACAATCTCGGCTCGCTCTCGGGCGGCTTGCGCTGGGAGGAAAGCGCTATCGAATATTTGAATCCAGCCCGTCGTGGCGCGCTTTTTTTGAAGGCCGAAGCGCTGGGCGTTGCGGGGCAACTCTCCCGCCGTGTCGCGGAACGTCTCAAATTCCGCCAGGATGTTTTTCTCGCCGAAATAAATCTCGGCCCATTCTATTGCGCTTTCTACGGGGTGAAAAATTCGCGCCGGTATCAGCCTATACCGCGGTTTCCCACGGTTGAGCGCGATTTTTCCCTGGTGCTTTCTGACGGGACGCACTTTTCGGACGTGGTCAAAGCTATCTCGTCGCTGAACATTTCGGAAATTGTTTCTGTCGAAGCCGCCGATCTATTCCGGGGTAAAAATATTCCCGCGGGAAAATATTCGCTGCTGGTTAAAATTGCGCTGCAGCCGCGTTCGGCGACTCTGACGGACGCGCAAATCGGCGACATCTCCGCGCGCATCGTGTCCACACTGGAAAAAGAACTAGGGGCGCAGTTGCGCACTGCATAAACCTTGGGCGTCCCGGTAATAAATGCCTGCGAGCCCCAAACTTCCTGCCCACAGCTATCACTTTTTCAACAACCGGCGGCACCGCACAGCCAATGACTGTGCTATCTTGGCCCTAGTCACTCCATAGAAACGAGTTTCATACGCGTGTCCGTAAAAGCACAAATTTTTGGCCAGACATATACGATCAGCGGAGAGCTGGACGAGGACTACGTTTTGAAATTGGCGCGCTTCGTGGACGAGAAAATGCGCGCCGTAGCAAACGCTACCGCGACTGTAGACACGCAAAAAGTTGCGGTGCTCGCCGCCCTGGCCATCGCCGATGAACTGCACAGTGCGCAACGCGACCTGGGCTACCGCGAAGACGTTTTGCGGGAACAAGCGGAGCGGTGCCTGGTACTCGTCGAACGCGCGCTGAAACGATCCGCGTAGCAAATCAAGCGAAGTACTTCAACCCACATTACTGCGACCAGGAAGTCGGCGTGCGATCCCATCGATGTTTCCGCAATTCGGCGTGGAGTTCCCCTGGCAACGGCCCTCGAGGACTCGCGCCCAGATTCGCCTCTACGTGATGACGCTTACGCATTCCTGGGATGATGGTGCCCACGTCCGGATTATTCAAAATAAAGCGCAGCGCCATTTCCGGCATGGTCAGACCGCCACGCCGCAAAGGTTTCAGCGCGTCGGCATGCTCCACGCTGCTCTTCAGATTTTCCGCCACGAAATAGGTGTTGCGCCAATCGCCCTGGGGCCATTTGCTTTCGGGCGTGAGCGTTCCCGTCAGCGTTCCTTCGTCGAATGGAACACGCGCGATCACCGCCACATTTTTCTCGCGACACGCGGGGAACAACTCATCTTCGGGGTTCTGATCGAAAATATTGTAGATAACCTGCACCGCATCGATCAGGCCCGATTTCACGGCGCGAATGCCGTTCCAAGGCTCCCAGCGATTGATGCTGATTCCCACCGCGCGCACATCGTTGCCGGTGCGCAGCTTTTCAAGGGCTTTTAATAAGCGATCGTCGTCCAGCCAGTGATCTTCCCAGGTGTGAAACTGAATTAGATCCAGCTTGCTGACGCCAATATTTTCGAGACTCTTGTGCACATACTCTTCGATGTACTGCGGCGGATACGATTCGTCCAATGAAAATCCCCGCTGGCTTGGCCACCGACGATTCTTGGGCGGAATCTTGGTGGCAGCGTAAAGGGTCTTCCTCGGATTGGCGCGAATAATTTTCCCGAGCAAGGTTTCGCTGTGTCCATCTCCGTATGCCCACGCGGTATCAAAAAAATTGCAGCCCAGATCCACGGCGTGTTGCAGAGACTCCAGCGATTCCTGATCTTCAGAGCCGGTCCATCCGGCCATGCCCCACATCCCGTAGCCAATCTCGCTGACATTCCAACCCGTGCGTCCAAATCGCCGATAATTCATTAAAAGTCCTTTCCAACCGAGGCCGGTTCCATTATAGCTATCAAGCCATTCCGCACCGGAGTCGTTGTGTATTTCTTTCGCTCTGGCGCAGGTCACGGGTACGGAGTCTGTAGAAATAAAACGGGAGTATTCATGAGCAAAATAAGTCTCCGAATGGCCGTAATTTGCTTCGCAGTGCTCACCGCCATCGTTGGCGTTTGTGCGCGGATTGAGGGACTTGGCCGAAGCGCGGCCGCTCCGTCCCGAGGCCGAGCATCCGGTTACGACATCGTCATCGCTAACGGCCGGGTGATGGATCCCGAGTCCGGTTTGGACGCCGTGCGCAATTTGGGGATCAGCGGAGGAAAAATTCGCGCGATCTCCGTCGAACTGCTAAAAGGAACGACGGTTCTTGATGCAAAAGGTCTGGTCGTCGCGCCAGGCTTCATCGATCTCCACGAGCATGCCCAGGAGCCACGGAATTACCAGTTTCAGGCCCACGACGGCGTGACAACGTCACTTGAACTCGAAGTCGGCACCGATGACGTGGACGCCTGGTATGCCAAGCGTGAAAGCAAAAGTCTCATCAACTTTGGCGTAAGCGCGGGGCACATTCCGGTGCGCATGAAAGTGATGCACGACCCGGGAAATTTTCTGCCCACCGGCGATGCCGCCCATCGGGAAGCGACTCCACAAGAGCTGGAAGAAATAAAAAATCAAATTCGCCACGGTCTGCAAAGCGGCGCGCTGGGCCGTGGGCATGGGGCATCAACTACACCGCCGGCAGCATCGCACGATGAAAATCGTGGATGTATTTCGTGTAGCAGCAGCGGAAAAGGCCAGCGTGCACGTGCATCTCCGTCACGCAGGCTTAAAAAGGAACCCACCACCGGATTGGTCGGAATCGATAGAGGAAGTCCATCGCCGTCTGCGGCTGCAACGGGCGCGCCTTTGCACGTCGTGCACATCACCAGCAGGTGGGCTTAAAAAATACGCCGCAACTAATCGCCATGGTAAGAGGCGCACGAAAATAGCGGTCTCGACGTGACTACCAGTGCTATCCCTACACCGCCGGCAGCACCAATCTCGACTCCGCAATTTTCGATCCGGGCTGGCAGGAGCGACAGGGCATCACCTACAAAGACATTCAGTGGAGCAAAACCGGAGAGCGCCTCACCGCCGAAACTTTTGAAAAGTATCGCAAGGAAGGCGGCTTGGTGGTCGTCTTTTCGATTCCCGAAGTAGCTGTTCGTACTGCCATCGCGGATCCCATCGTCATGATCGCCAGTGATGGCGTACCGGTCACCGGACCAAAGGTTCATCCCCGGGGACAAGGCACGTTCTCTCGGGTATTGGGTCACTACGTTCGCGAGGAAAAAACTCTCGACCTGATGACCGCGCTGCGCAAGATGACGCTCATGCCGGCGCAACGGCTGCAAAAACGCGCGCCCATGTTTAAAGACAAAGGTCGCATCCGCGAAGGCGCTGATGCGGATATCACCGTTTTCGATCCACAACGCATCATCGATAAAGCCACTTTCGAAGATCCGCTCCAATACTCGGCCGGAATCCAGTTCGTCCTGGTGAATGGCATTCCCGTCCTCTCAAACGGCGAGCTAGTAGAAGGTGTCTTTCCCGGGCGCCCCGCACGCGCACCAAATTCCAAGTAACAGAACGCCAGCGTTTTCGTCATGTACTTGTCGGTCCCAATCGTACGGGAGTATGCTTCCTGCACTGTACGAAAGTGAAAGGGGAAAAAATGAACTGCGTACAATTCGTTTTACTAGCCTCTATTGCTCTGTCCACGGTAACCACGACCAGAGCTCAGAAAGACGAGACCAAGCCGCTGACCACCACTAACGCGCCTCAGGCCAGCACGGCCCCGGTCGCAAATCCGGTCAGCTCCTTCGTGAAGCAGCAACTGACGCGCTACAACAAAAATATGGTGGCCGCCGCGGAAGCCATGCCGGCGGAGAAATATAGCTTCAAGCCCACGCCTGACATGAACACCTTTGGCCATCTCACGATTCACATCGCGGAAGGCAACAACGCGCTGTGTTCCCAAATCTCTGGTACTCCCGCTCCGACGGCAGAAAAACTTGCTGAGAACGATCCCAAAGACAAGCTGGTAACGGGACTCAAAGCTTCCTTTGATTTCTGCGCCACGGCGCTCGCCAATGTAGACGATTCCAAACTCAATGAGCCGATGCTCCTCTTCGGCAGAGTCCCTTCTTCACGCGCCGGCGCACTCATCGCCTTGGGCATGGGCTTCGCCGATCACTACGGCCAAGAGGCCATTTACCTGCGCTTAAGCGGAATCCTTCCGCCCACCGCGCAACCGAAGAAATAAATCTCTGAAAAAAAAGGACCCCAACTTGTGGCGTGCCGGGATCCTTTTTTCAGGTTATGCGGACCACTTAAAAGTGAAAGCCGAACTCTGCGATTTCGGCGCGCGGCGTCACAAAGTGTGTGCCCGTGAAGCTGGAAAGGAAGTTATACAGTGCCACTTTGTTGGTCACGTTGACCACCGTGAAGCGCAAGCTCCAACGGTATCGGTCACCGCGGAACAGGTTTTCGTCCCCGACCGCGATATCGAACAAATTACGCGGCTTGACTCTATCGGGATTGTGGTCGTCGTTCTCCTGACTCGGGATTCGATTGAAACCACCCTGCGGCAGCGTGATCAGTTTCGATGTAACAGGGCCCGCGAGGCAGTTTGCAGGGGTCAAGGGGTTAGTTACCGTTGCGAAGACCCCGTTGCAAGCCAGTCCGATGGTCACCTGCTGATTCGCCGTAAGGGCCAAGGCCGCGCCCGCATCGGGAACTCCGCTGACTACCAGGCCGCTGTCGTAGCGCCAGTTCAATCCCACCCAGGGCCCCAGCTTTCCGAACTGATATTGTAAGTGCGTTGTCTGGTTGAATTTCTCGTCATGATCGATA
>CAVPKZ010000092.1:0-43953 GCA_963705755.1 uncultured Acidobacteriota bacterium
CAGGGCTGAGGTTGGAGGTGCGGGCCATTAGGTGGTTGGATGTGGATAGCTAGCATAAGCTACCGCAACGATTCTACTTAACTTTTTTTGCAGGAGTGCGAAACTTTTTGGTGCCCGGCGGGGATTCATGTGCAGGCCAACACACGACTGACTAGTCACCCTCCGTCAGACTAGTTGGTTCTCCCCGAGAGGGGAATGCGAGGAGGCGGGAAGACCTGGCCCGCCTCCTCTGTTTTTCTATTAGTCCAAATGCGAATCGGTAAAAGAATAGATGCTCCTGACTCCAAAAGGTGCTTTCACCTTCCCAAGCCAAAGGTAAGGCTTGATGATCAACTGCTGGATGATCAGTTCTGGAGAAATCGAATAATTCGCAAACAAGCTCCAACAGTAAAAATTCCAGAGTGCGGAGACCGGTCGGGCCTGCGAGAGAGAACGAAGAGAGATTTCTCCACTGCGCAGACCGACACCTTCGCGGGGGCGAAGGTGGAAGAAAAGGCGTCGGTTTGCTTCGGTCGAAATGACAAGATTGCGGAGTTGCTGACGGCTGGGCAATACTAGACGGGGGGCGCGAAGGAATATTGTTTCGCGCTTTTTTTGTTGGATATGAAGGATGGAGGGGAGGGCTGGGTGACCGGAGGGGCTGCGCAGAGAACGAAGAGAGATTTCTCCACTGCGCAGACCGACAGCTTCGCGAGCGAAGGTGGAAGAAAGGGCGTCGTGTGCTTCGGTCGAAATGACAAGATTCCGGAGAGGCTACGTAACCAATATTCAACTAGAGGGATTTGAGGACTTCGATGTCGCCTTTTTGCGCAGGATGTCTACGGAAACGCTGCGGAATAACGGTGGATGATCACGTCGCAGTCGGCGCCGGGGATGGCTAAGTTGTCGATGCGCACTTCTTCGATGTTGGCGGGCAAGATGGGATTGGCGAAACAGACCTGGCGTTCGGCGGCTTTGATCTGCAGCCCAGCATGGATTGAAGCAAAAGATAGGGGGCTGCGGCAGCCATGCTTATGTCACGCAGGCGACGGGGTAGGAGTGGCGGATATTCGGTGCGCTTGTGGAAGCCGCAGAAAAGTTCGGGCAAGCGATGCGAATGGATTTGCAGGCTGGCTTCGTAAAGACCGTTGAGGATGGAGGCGACGGCGTCTGGAAACCGTAGAGGGAGAGGCGAGGCCAATGAAAACATTGTCGTGGGGCCAGACGGAACCGTTGTGGTAGGACATGGGGTTGTAGCGCAATTCGCCGGAGCCGATGGTACGCCCCCAGCCGGAGAAAAGCTGGGTGGACATCAGCTGGTTGCACATTATTGCGGCGCGCTCAGACGAGGCAATTTTGCAGAAAAGCGCTTGGCCGGCGTTGGAGGAGCGCACTTTGCATTGTTGTTTTTTGCCGTCAAGCGCGAGCGCGTACATACCGATTTCTTCGCACCAGAACTCTTCTTCAAAGCGCTGCTGGAGGCGATCAGCTTCCAGGTTGAGTTTCAAGGCGACATCATTTTCGCCGAATTCGCCGGCGAGCATGGCGGCGGAACGTTTGGCGGCGTAGGTGTAGGCCTGGACTTCACAGAGAGCTATGGGCGGTTCGGCTAGGACGCCGTTGGCATGGAAGACGGAATCGTGAGAATCCTTCCAACCCTGTTCGATCAAGCCGGTGTTGGAGCGGCGCGCGTATTCGACGAAGCCATCGTGATCGCGATCACCGTAGATATCGATCCAGCGCAGAGCGGCTTGAATGTTGGGCCAGATCGGAGGATAGAGAATTCGGTGTCGCCGGTGCGCAGAAAATATCCCGCGGCGAGAACGATGAATAACGGGGTGGAATCCACGCTGTCGTAATAACAGCCGAAAAGGAACTTCCTTGAGCGCGGCCATTTCGCCGCGGCGCATTTCGTGAAGAATTTTTCCAGGCTCGGCGTCCTGATCGGGAAATTCTTCGGTAGCCTGCTGATCGGCTAGATACTGCAAAACGCTTTTGGCGATGTGCGGAGCGATCCACAAAGTTTCGAGTGCGGTGATGAGACCGTCGCGGCCGAAAACGGTTGCGAACCAAGGGACGCCGGCGTAGGGATACTCTCCTTCGGGATTGCCATCGGTGAGCATACGCAAGTCGGCTTCCGAGCGCTTCAGCCAGGAGTTGACGCGCTTGTTGGAAGTGGTGATCTGGCATTCGTGCAGACGTTCGTTGATCGAGCGATTGTGCAGAATTTCGAACGCGCTGTGATAGGAATTGGTGGGGACGGGAATTAAATTTCGTTCGCAGGAGACGGTGACGAAAACGGATTGCTCCTGCTTGGGCGTCGAGAGTGAATTCGTAGCGGGCCTGGCGGGTGGTGAGCACGCGAGGCTTGGGAGTGAATTCAATGCGAGTTTTCCTGCTGACATTGTCCAAGCCGCGGTAGGAGAGGACGGCGGTGTCGCCATCGAGAGAATCTGATAGGCGGTCACCTTTTTTGCGCGCTTGGTGCCGCGGACTTCGAAGATGTCGGCGAAGTCGGCTTCGAATTGAAAGCTGAGAGAGATTTGCAGGGGCTGGAGACCGTAATTGATCAAGCGGATTTGTTCGTAACAGGTGGCTTTGTCGAGAAATTTAGAGCGGAAAAGATGAATCGTTTCGCGCGGCAGGCCTTGGTCAGCTTTGAGGCTGGCGGGACCGTTTGTGGTGGTGTCGAAATTGGTCATATCCACGGCGAGGAAGGCGTTGTCGTCGCGGATGGTGGAGCTGAGCAGCATGGGCGTCTGCGAGTTTAACTGCAGAGTCATGCGCGAGAGGTGGCGAGTTTCGGAATGGAACAAGCCGAACTGGCCGAAGCCGAGCGGCTCGATGTCGCCATAGCGGTTTAGAACGGCGAAGGTGTCGCCGTATTTGAGAACGCGCGTGCGATCATCGGCGAGCGCCAAGGTCGCCTTAACGTAATACTGGTCTTTGACGCGGACGATATCTGCCACAGACTTATCCTGCCACGAATCGATGATTTTTTATTATGCGATTGCCTGTGAATCAGGAGTGACAGAGATATCCTGAGAACGAGGGACGAGGTGGATGTTTTCCGAGGCCATGGACTGGTAGACCTGAACGTATCGCTCGGCCATGTGCACGGCCGTGAAGCGCTTTTCAAAAACGTTACGGCAAGCAGTGCGTTCGATGGATGCTATTTTTTCTACTGCAGCAACGGCCTCATCCATACTATTCACGATGAAGCCGGTAAGACCTTCCTGCATGACTTCCGGAACGGAGCCGCGATTAAAGGCGATGGTGGGAGTGCCGCAGGCCATGGCTTCGATCATGGTCAAACCGAAAGGCTCGGGCCAGTCGATGGGGAAAAGGTAGGCGTAAGCGTTGCCGAGAAATTCGCTTTTGTCGTTTTCACCGATTTCACCGATGAAGTCGATGTTGGGATCGCCCATTAACGGCTTGATGGTGGATTCATAGTAGGCGCGGTCGGCGTTGTCGATTTTCGCGGCTACTTTCAGGGGCATGCCGACGCGCTTAGCGATTTCAATGGCGCGATCGAGGCGTTTCTCCGGGGAGATACGGCCCAGAAATGCGAGATACTCGCCTGCCTTGGGATGAAAGGTTAAGAGATCGGCAGGCAGGCCGTGATGAACGTTGGCAACCCAGTTGGCGCGGGGCAGTGGTCTTCGCTGCGCCATAGAAATGGAAATCACTGGGGCATCCGAATAGCGTTTATAAACTGGAATTAAATCGGGAAGATCCAGGCGGCCATGAAGAGTAGTGATGCTTGGCAGCGCGCAATAGCGGGACAGCGGGAAATGCATGTAATCGATATGGAAATGAATGACGTCGAATTCGGGCGCCATGCGCATCACGTCATCCAACATAGCGATGTGATGTGCAAGATGGTCGACGGAATGTTTACTGAGCCGGAGGGACGTTTTTGAGCCCGGAACGAGCTTGGCTGACGTTTGCGAATCTCCGCTGGCGAAAAGAGTTACATCCTGGCCTTGCGCAACCAGTTCTTCGGTAAGGAACGAAACGACGCGTTCGGTACCTCCATACATTTTGGGTGGAACATTTCATACAGGGGGGACACTTGGGCTATCTTCACTTGGGCCTCGTGCTGGGCAAAGCATGCCCATCAGCACTGCTAGTGTAGGCTTTTAAGGCGCGTGAGAGTATCCAGTGAATCCAGTAGAGGGAATTAACTGACTCGACAAATCGCAATTGGAATTTGAATCCTTTGAATAAGTATTTCGCTGCAGGGAGAATCGTTGCACTACAGGCGTATATAATGAGTCGAAGATAATAAATTGCGGGATGGGAGCGAATTTACTGCAGGCCGTGACGGTCACCGACGAACGATTGCTTTCAAAGAAAACCGTAGATAAAAATACGCCGAAGTCTGTTCAGAGAGTGGTCATTGAAAGCGTGTTGCCGGAAATTGATGGCGGACGGTTTCCAATTACACGCACACCGGGAGAACTGGTGACGGTAAGCGCTGACATTTTTGCCGATGGACACGATGTGATCGGCGCTGCGCTGCAATATCGCAGAGATGGCGATGCGGATCGGCAGTATGAGCCGATGCAGTTGGTTACGAATGACCGGTGGGAGGCGCAGTTCCGTGCCGGAAATGTTGGAATTTATTTTTACACCCTGCGAGGGTGGGTAGACAGTTTCAAAACCTGGGCTCGCGATTTGGGAAAAAAAGCGGACGCGGGACAAGACGTGTCGCTGGAGCTGAAGACCGGGGTGAAATTGCTGGCAGCGGCTACGGAGCGCGCGAGGTCTGCGGACCTGGAAATGTTGAATGCGCTGAGCGTACGGTTGGAAAGGATCGCGGGGACAGATGCGGCCGCGGCGGTGGCGTTCTCGGAAGATAAAGATAACGTTGCCATGTCGCGGTACCGGGAGCGCGCCGGCGATACGGTTTACGAAAAAGAACTGGCGGTGCGGGTTGGTCGCGGGCGGGCGCGGATCAACACATGGGTACAGATGTTTCCGCGTTCCTGTACAACTTCCGCCGGAAGGCTGGGACGTTGCGGGATGGTGCTGCACTGATACGTGGATACGTGGCGGATATGGGATTTGATGTTTTGTATTTGCCGCCGATTCATCCCGTCGGAAAAACGGAACGCAAAGGCAAAAATAATTTCACGACGCCGACTGCGGCTGAATCCGGGCAGCCCGTGGGCGATTGGTTCAAAAGACGGCGGGCACAAGGCTATAAATCCACAGTTGGGAACGCTGGCGGATTTACGGGCATTAAGAGAGAAAGCAGATCTGCACGGAGTTGAACTGGCGCTGGACATCGCGTTTCAATGCTCGCCGGACCATCCTTACGTGAAAGAACATCGGGAATGGTTTCGCTCGCGAGCGGATGGGAGCGTGCAGTACGCAGAGAATCCGCCGAGAAATATCAGGACATATATCCGCTGGATTTTGAGACGGCGAATTATGGAGCGCTGGCGGAAGAACTAAAGAGCGTGATTGTTTTCTGGATTTCGCAGGGCATCAAGATTTTTCGGGTGGACAATCCGCACACGAAGCCATTTGCATTCTGGGAATGGCTGATCCGAGAGACGCAGCGAGAATATCCTGACACCATTTTTCTGGCAGAAGCATTCACGCGGCCTAAAGTCATGTACCGGTTGGCGAAATTGGGATTCACGCAGTCGTATACGTACTTCGCATGGAAAAATACGAAGGCAGAGCTGACAGAGTATTTCACGGAAATTACTGAGCCGCCGGTGAGCGAGTTTTTTCGACCCAATTTGTGGCCGAACACTCCTGACATTTTGAATGAGTATCTGCGAAGGGCGGCCGGCCGGCATTTATTGCGCGATTGGTGTTGGCGGCAACGCTGGGAGCGAATTATGGGATTTATGGACCGGCGTTCGAATTAATGGAAAATGTGGCGGTGCGCGAAGGCAGCGAGGAATATCTGGACTCGGAAAAATATCAAGTGCGGGTTTGGAACAGGAACGACCCGAAAAGTTTGAAGGGACTGATGCGGCGGGTAAACAGCATCAGGCGGGATCATGTTGCTTTGCAGCACAACTATGGTCTGAAATTTCACATCACAGATAATCCGATGTTGATCGCGTATAGCAAGACGTCGGAGGATCGCGGCGATAAACTCCTGGTGGTCGTGAATCTGGACCCGGTGAACAGGCAGATGGGATGGGTGGATGTGGTGTTGAAGGAATTCCGGCTGGCGGCCGGGGAGTCTTACGAGGTGAACGACCTGTTAACGGATAAAAAATATATCTGGCAGGGAAGCAGAAATTATGTGGAACTGAATCCCGCGTTTTTGCCGGCGCATATATTTCGTGTTGAGCCGTTACGATAATATTTTGAACTTGCATTCACGCTGATGAGGCGCTGAAAAGGAGAGTTACCCCGTTGGCGTTGCAACAAGACAACCTGTGGTACAAAGACGCGGTAATTTACCAACTGCATGTACGCACTTTTTGCGACAGCAATGGCGATGGCATTGGAGATTTTGTCGGGCTGACGCAGCGCCTCGACTATCTTCAGGAACTTGGCACCAACACTATCTGGCTGTTGCCCTTTTATCCTTCGCCGTTACGCGATGACGGCTACGACATCGCGGATTACACCACCGTTCATCCGAGCTACGGAACACTGGACGATTTCAAGGCCTTTCTCACTGCGGCGCACAATCGGGGGCTGCGCGTACTCATTGAGATGGTGATGAATCACACCTCGGACCAGCACCCGTGGTTCCAGGAAGCACGGAGCTCGCGGGATAACCCCAAGCGCGATTGGTATGTGTGGAGTGATACGGACACAAAATACAAGGGCGTGCGGATTATTTTTATCGACACGGAGCTGTCCAACTGGACATGGGACCCGGTATCGAAATCGTATTACTGGCACAGGTTTTTCAGTCACCAGCCGGATTTGAATTTTGATAATCCCGACGTGTTTGAAGCGATGTGGGAAATCATGAGGTTTTGGCTGGACATGGGGGTGGACGGATTCCGACTGGACGCGGTGCCATACCTGGTGGAGCGCGAAAGTACTTCTTGTGAAAATCTTCCGGAGACGCACGCGGTAATCAAGGAAGTACGCAAGCGGCTGGACCAATTTTATCCGGGGAGAATGTTGCTGGCGGAAGCGAATCAGTGGCCGGCGGATGTGCGCGCGTACTTTGGGGATGGCGACGAATTTCATACCGCGTTTCATTTCCCGTTGATGCCGAGAATGTTCATGGCGGTGAAACTGGAGGATCGCAAACCGATCATTGAGATTCTCGATCAGACACCGCCGATTCCGGCAAATTGCCAGTGGTGCATATTTTTGAGGAACCACGACGAGCTCACGCTGGAGATGGTGACGGACGTCGAGCGCGATTACATGTACGACGAGTACGCCACGGATAAGACGATGCGGATTAATTTGGGGATCCGGCGGCGGCTGGCACCGATGATGGAGAATGACCGACGACGGATCGAGCTGCTGAATGGCTTGCTGATGTCCATGCCGGGGACGCCGATCGTTTATTACGGCGATGAAATTGGAATGGGCGACAATATTTACCTGGGCGATCGCAACGGGGTTCGAACGCCGATGCAATGGAATGGCGGGACGAATGCGGGATTTTCCTTTGCTGATCCGGAACGGTTGTATTCGCCGCTAATTTCGAATTCCGTGTATGGCTACCAGGTGGTGAATGTGGATTCGCAACGAAGATTCAGCCACTCGCTGCTGTCGTGGATGAAAGCGTTGATCAAAACGCGAAATTCGTACCGGGTGTTCAGCCGGGGGACGATGGAATTTTTGCGGCCGTCGAATCACCGAGTGCTGGCGTATATACGCGAGCTGGGCAACGAGAAAATCCTGGTGGTGAATAATTTGTCGAGCTCAGCGCAGGCTGTGGAATTGGATGTACAGCGGTATAAGGGTTATATACCGATAGAAATGTTTGGCAGAAACTTGTTTCCGAGGTTTGGCGATTTGCCGTATCTGCTGACGCTTGGTCCTTATCAATTTTACTGGTTCCGACTACGCCGCATTTGACGCCGGCAGTTTAAGCTGAGCATTATCGACGTTGGCCCGGTATTATGTTTCCGCCCGGTTGAAAGCGAGAGTTGAAGTACTTTGGCTGACGAAACCTTCCTTTCTGACGACCTGCTTCGTCAATTAATGAGTGTCGGCGAGGTGGACCTGCTTGTTGGGATCCTCGCGCACCGGAGCGCCAACACGGTGCGGCGGGCCGCGCATTATGTCGAAAAAAGTTTGCAGCAGAACTTCGTGCGGCAGCGAGTGGCGATCATCAGCGTTGATGGCGGCGTGGTGGAAGACTCTGGATCCGACGAACGCTCGGGCGATGGAGAGCCAGGGAATAATTCGAACTCCAAGGGGTTAACCTCGCTACGAACAATTCATCGGGTTACGGCGGCATTCAATGGGCCGCCGTCTCCGGGCCTGGCGCTGCGTACGATTCTTTCGGCGTCGGATTTGCTACGAGCCCGGGCGTGCGCGGTGGTATCGCCGGCCACTTCCAGCACGTCTCCGGAATGGGTGGCGAATCTTCTGCGTCCGGCGTTCCGGGACAGCTTCGATTTCGTAGCGCCATTATATTCGCGCCACAAATTTCAGGGTTTACTGGCACGGAATCTTCTTTATCCCATGACGCGCGCGCTATTCGGCCGCAGGATTCGGGAGCTGTATTCCGACGAGTGGGCGTTTTCGAACCGGCTTGGGAACTTTTGCCTGAATGAAGATGTTTGGCACGAAGAGCCGGTGCGTTCGCGGCCGGAAGCGTGGCTGGGAATTTCGGCGCTTACGTCCGATTTTCGCTGTTGCCAGGTTTATCTTGGTGAGAAGCCACCTCCGCCGGATGGAGCGGGCCCCGATCTTGTGGAAGTGTTGCGCCAAACGGTGGGAAGTTTGTTCTGGTTGCTGGAAACACACCAGCAGTCGTGGCTGGAGCGCAAGGGTTCAGAACCACTGCCAACCTTTGGTCCAGACCATGCCGTTACCGCGGAACCGCAGGAGCTTAATCGCGCCAGAATGTTTGAAATGTTTCAAACCGGCGTCAGAGAACTTGAACCGATCCTGGAGTCGATCTTAAGTCCACAAACGCTGGAAAGTATTCAAGGCATCGCGACGCTGGACCAACATTCATTCCGGTTTCCGGAGGAGTTATGGGTGACGATGCTGTATGAGTTCGCGGCCTCATACCATCATTCGGTGATCAATCGCGATCACCTGGTGCAGGCGTTGGTGCCACTTTATCGCGGGAAAATTTATTCGTTCCTGGGGGAATATGCCGATGCTTCGGCTTCGGACATGGAAGCGGTGAGTGAAAATCTTTGCCTGGAGTTCGAACGACAGAAACCATATTTGACGGAGAAGTGGAAAGCAGGAGTCGAGGTGAAATCATGAGAGTCACCATTGTGCAGGGTTTGGAGCAGGCTTACTACAATCTGGTGCATATGATCGCGGAATTTCTACCGCGACTCGTGGTCATGCTGGTCATCATCCTGGTGGGATTGCTGGCGGCTTACCTGCTTGGCCACGCGGTGCGGGCGGTGCTGCGGTTGACGAGATTGGATCGGGTTTCAGAGGATGCCGGAGCTTCGCGGGTGCTGCGGATGGCGGACCTGCCGTCGATGACGGAACTACTGAGCCGATCGATATTCTGGATCACGTGGCTGGGATTCATCCTGATCGGGATCAGCGTATTGGGCGTAGCGGGATTGCAGGAGCAGATATCGCGATTGTTCCGATTCCTTCCGGAAGTATTTATCGCCATGGTGATTTTATTTCTGGGATTGGTGCTGGCGAATTTTTTGTCGCGGGCGGCGCTGCTGGCTTCCGTAAATGCGGGGATTCGCTCGCCGAAGATCTGGAGCCGGTCAATTCGATTTGTGATCTGGATTTTGGCGATTTCGATGGCGCTGGAGGAACTGGGGTTGGCGCGGCAGACGGTGCTGGCGGCGTTTTCGATTGTGTTTGGAGCTTCGATGTTAGGACTGGCCATCGCGTTTGGATTGGGAGGACAGGATCTGGCGCGGCGCGCGCTGGAAAGATATCTGGGAAATTCGGCGAAGGAACAATACAAAGAGCCGCAGCCGTTGTGATGCGTTTGGCGGAGGAAGACATTTATGGCCGCGCCGGGTTTTGGCAAAGACATGTTTTCTAATTTAAAGACGGAATTGCCGGCGCAGCTACCTGCTTACTTGAAGGGGCAGCGGTGGTTTGGGGCTAAGGCTCGGGAGATTCGTGCTACGGAGGTGGTGGATTTTGTTACGTTGGAACGGGACGGACTGGATGCGCTGGAGGTTGTGGTGAAGGTGGAGTATGAAGGCGGTGGTGGGGATTTGTATTCTTTGCCGCTGGTGGTGACGAAGGACTCACATCCAAAGAAAGACCCGGGTTCAAACCTCAAAAGGGAACCCGGGGAACCTGGGAAAGAGGCCGACTCCAATCGTGGACCCGGGGGACCCGGTGTGGTGCTGACGGTTTCGGGGCGCGGCGGCGGAGAGGCGATGACGCTTACCGACGCGCTGAAGAATGAAGCGTTTCTTTCTTTTTTGCTGGACGCGATTGAGAGGGGATTGGTTTTTACGGGAGAGGTTGGAGAGTTGGTGACGTCGCGCACGCATGCGTTGTCGATGCAGGAAACTGGAGCGGCTGGGAGCCTGCGTCCTCGCGCGATTACCGCGGAGCAGAGCAATAGCTCAGTTGCTTACGGGGACCGCTTGATATTGAAATTTTTTCGGCGGCTGGAGGAAGGCGTAAATCCGGACCTTGAGATGTGTGGTTTTCTTACGGAGAAGGCGCATTACCAGCACACGCCCCAGTTGCTTGGAGCACTGGAATATCGCGAAGCACGCGGACTGGAGATGACGCAGGGGATTCTGCAGGGGTTTGTGCCGAATCAGGGCGATGCGTGGCAATACACGATGAAATCGATTTCGGCTTTTTATAATGAGGTGGGCAAGAATTCGGCAGAGGGCGGCGTTGCGGAAGCGCGGAATGATATGGTGCGCGCGTTGATCGCTCCATTTTTGGAATCTGTGGGATTGCTGGCGCGGCGAACAGCGGAATTGCATTTGGCTCTGGCGTCTCCGGCCGCTGCTGCGGAACCTGATTTTGCACCCGAACCTTTTAATGACACGTTTCAGCGAGGCTTTGAGGATGCGCTGCTGGAGTTGACGAACCGGATTTTTCGGCAACTGCGGCAGGCGTACGATCGCCTGCCGGAAAATGCGAAACCGAAAGTGGAGAGAGTGCTCGGCAGCGAGCCGCAGATCATTGAGCGTTTTCATGCTGCGCTTAGTGTTCCGATACGCGCAGTGCGGACGAGGATTCACGGCGACTATCATTTGGGGCAGGTGCTGTACACCGGGGCGGATTTTGTGATTATTGATTTTGAAGGGGAGCCGGCGCGGCCATTGTCGCAGCGGCGTTTGAAGCGGTCGCCACTGCAGGATGTGGCGGGGATGCTGCGGTCGTTTCATTATGCGGCGCATGCACCGCTGCTGGCATCGACGGGCAGCGTGAATGTTAGTGATGGCAGCAGGGAAAAATTGAATGGCTGGGCGGAAGTGTGGGCGAAATGGGTGAGCGAGCGCTTTCTTGAGGAATATTTGAAAACGGCTCTCGGTGCGCAATTTCTTCCGCCAAGCCGCGAGGAGATTATGGCGTTGTTGCAATTGCATGTGCTGGAGAAAGCGGTGTACGAGTTGGGGTATGAATTGAATAATCGGCCGGGATGGGTAGCCATTCCGTTGGAAGGAATCATAAAGACTTTGCAGGCGTGAAATTTGCAGGAAGAAGGAAATTGCGATCGTGAAACCCACTAAAGAACCGCTCAGTTCCAAAACAAAAATTGCGCCAAAGCCCGGACGCAACAAGAAAATCTACTCGAGGAGAGGCGCCGGGCCCGGACGAAAGGCGTCCGGAAACGAAGGCGGATGAGATTTATGGGGACACAAAAATTCCCTCAAGCCACAGGGAATAAAATTTTAGGACGACATTTGCTTACTTCGCGAGAAGTTTGTTGATTTTTGCGGTCAGGCTCTTGGCGTCAAAGGGCGCGCGGACTTTTGCGTCGTTGTCGAAATAAACGAAGACGTCGCGTTGAGGTTTTTGCGGGCCTTTTTCTTTGATGACGCGTTCGGCGTCTTCCGGCTCGCTTCCGCATGCCCAGTGGTGGACGCGCCTCGCCCACTGATCCAGGGATGGCTCGTCGTAACCGCTGGCATACAACACTTCCGAGCCGTGCAGACGGCAGTACATAAAATCGGAAGTGACGTCCATCAGGCGCGGCCACTCCACGGTATCGGCGCAAACAAGCGCGACATCATATTTGCGCAGAAGATTGATAAATTCCGCAGTCGCAAAGCTGGCATGACGGATTTCCATGGCGTGGCGCAGTGGACGCTTGGCGTCGGGGTTTAGCGCAGTGCGGCCGGACATCCATTTATCGTGTTTGCGAGCTAGCGCGGATGCTTTCTCGGTGTCGTGGGGGAGCAACAGGAAAAAATCTTCAAGCACTTCGGGCCTGAAGATGAAGTTCGGCGGCAATTGCCACAAGATCGGTCCCAGTTTCGCACCTAGATTGAAAATTCCCGAAGCCAGAAAATTTGCGACGGGAGCTTTAGCATCTTTCAGGCGCTTGATGTGGGTGATAAAGCGCGGAGCCTTCACGGAAAAAACAAAATCGTCGGGCGTTTCGGCGGCCCAGCGTTCGAAACTTGGAGGGCGCTGCAGGGAGTAAAAGGTACCGTTGATTTCGATGGAGTTGAAAGTTTTGGAAGCGTGTTCGAGTTCGAGTTTTTGTTTTAAGTCTTCGGGATAAAAAACACCACGCCAAGGTTTGTAGGTCCACCCGGAGATGCCGATGCGCACTTTTCCTGGGTCAGGCATGGAGGAGATAGTTTAACCGTTCATTGCAAAACGCGGGCGATCTTCTTGAGATCGGCGATGAAGCGAGCCATCTCTTCGTGGCGGGTATTTTCATCGGGG
Source organism: uncultured Acidobacteriota bacterium (assembly GCA_963705755.1). Lineage (GTDB taxonomy): Bacteria > Acidobacteriota > Terriglobia > Acidiferrales > UBA7541 > Acidiferrum. The sequence goes on from CAVPKZ010000092.1 coordinate 12,970, forward strand.
GCGCGCAAGATCGAAGAGGGGTGTACGGTGGCGGCGACGTAGGGCGCGAGCGTGGACTCGACGAATTCACCGCGACGCTGGGTGACGCGAAAATCCTTGCCGAGCAGGGCTTGGGCCGCGGTGGCGCCGAGACAAACAATTACCTTGGGGCGGATGGCGGCGATTTCTGCCTCCAGCCAGGGTCGACAGGCGGCGATTTCGGTGGCGTTGGGTTTTTTGTGGATGCGGCGTTTGCCGCGGGGCTCCCACTTGAAATGTTTCACGGCGTTGGTGACGTAAACTTTTTTGCGGTCGATGCCGGCTTCGACGAGAGCGTTATCGAGTAGGTTGCCTGCGGGACCGACGAATGGTTTTCCGGCGAGATCTTCCTGGTCGCCGGGTTGCTTGCCGACGAGCATGAGCTTGCTGTGGACTGCGCCCTCGCCGAAAACGGTTTGCGTGCCAAGCTTCCAGAGATCGCAATTTTTGCAGGATTTGGCGGCTTCGCGCAATTCGTCGAGCGAAGCTTTGGTGGGGATTAGGTCCAGTTGCTGGGTTACGGTGCGCTTGGCCATTGCTCGCTCTTCTTCAATCAAAATTAGGATGCGGGAAGGCGTGTGAGGGGGGCAGCCCACAGGAGCATGGTAAGGAATAATGGTCGTACGCGGCAGTTCACTTGCGCGATAGCAAGTACCTTGAACCTGCTGCCCCGTGGGGGCGATCTTCTGGACGTGAATCGACTTTTTCGCAGGATCAATTAGCCGCCCGCAAAAGCGCGGTGTTGCCGATAGGCAAAGCATTCTTGACACCGATCACGGCAAATGCGGCGGTCCCTTTGGGCCGAACAGCACATCGTTGGTTAAGGAAAAAAAATGCGTTTTTCATCGCACTGCCAAATTGCCGCTGAATTTATTTCATCGCCTCGTAGCGGCTTTTCAGTCGTGGTCTCGGTGCGTTGCCGCGAGCCTTTCAAGTAAAGAGCGCGAACTTCGGAAAATTGATCGGCTGATTTTTGATCGCCAGATGTGTGGCGGGTTTTGATCGCGAGATCAGGGAAGTTCGGAACAACCAGTCCGGAAGCGCAACTGAAGCGGCGAGGATTAATACGGAGAAGATGCTGAAGCAGTGCACAGGCGAAGTGGCCATTTTCGAGTTTTTCCAATGGCGAAGCTTACTACATCTAATTCAGGCGCGCGGCAAGACGAGGAGGCGTTATTACAATTGCCTTCGCGATGTGCAGTCTAATGTGGCATTTTACGCGGCCGGGGTCGCCTAGAACCCAGCCGATCAGGAAGGCGAGTAGCGAGGCTACGATGGCAATCGCGGCTATTCCGGCCCATTTGACGTAGGAAACCCGAATTGATCCGTCGCGGGCGTAGCTGGGGAGCTTTACTCCGCTTTTTGCGAGCAGGTGGCTGAAGCGCATCTCTGACAGGGCGCTTTTTTGCGGCGTGAATTGGGAAGGCTTGGCGCTACCGGGTACCAAAGCGAATGTTTTTTGCGGGTTTGTATCGGGTGACTTTGTATTGAGTGAGATGAGCGGCTTCGTCCACGGATATGGCTTTGATTCTACGGGCGAGCTTACTTTTCCCTTGGTGTTGATGTCCTGGTGTGCTTCCGGCGAAGGAGAATCGGGTGCCGGTTCGCTTATGTCTGAGTGCGACAAGGCTTGATCCTGCTCCTTTTTTTCTATGAGCGAATTCTCAATCCCTTCGTTGGCATGCTGTTCGGATTCGGAAGCAACACTCGTTAGCGGATCGGTTGCGAAGACTGACGCCGGCTTGGAGTCGGAGTCAGTTACTTCTGGCGGGAGTTCAGCGGTGGCGGCTGCTTGTTTGGCTTGGTTGGCACGCCTGGTTCGCACCGTGGCGATGGAAATACCCGCTCGCAGCTGAGTTCGCGCAGTCTCGGTTAAGCCCTTAAAACGTATTCCCGCTTGTCTCCTGGAGTCGCTGATCCAGGCGATTTCCGCGGCGATCTCCATCCAATGTTCAAATTCCGGAGCTTGAAATCGCAAATTTTGAAGGGCATTCATGTCCAACTCTTCGGTTGACAGGATAGCCATGCCGCCTTCGCTGATATTGAGGACGATGCCGTTATTATTTCCGCCCAACTCCACGAGGCTGGCACGCGGGTCCTCAAACCTCTGGTGGACGCGGCGGTCCGCTCTGATACCTTGTTGGTGCTGCGACATTTACCCTCGAAGCGTGCGGTTATGGAGACGGATGGGACGACGCCGTGCCGGCGAAAACATTGCTGACCGCCATACTTATTTGGGAACGATGAGACGGCCAGAGACGCGATGCTTAGCCAAGTGATCCACGAGTAGCTCCATGGGTGCGGTGTCGTTAGGGCGATAGAAGAAAATGGGCTCGTCGAGTACGCGATTTTTCTGTACCAAGCGTATGGTGCCAAAAAGAAGCGTCATGTTGAACTGATTTTTCTTCACGTTGGAATCTTGCAGCTCTATGGTGACGCCGGCGAAAGTGGTTTTGGCCCCTTTAGCATTCAGCGCAAAATCATAGTCGGTGTGCTGACCGGCGGTGCGCAGGAGCTCGATCTCACGTTGCTCCCGCTCCAGTCGCTTGTTCAAGTCAGTGGCAGTGGCTTCCACGTTTTTTTTGGTGTTGTCGACTTCCTTGCGGACGGCGACGAGTTCATCTGGGGATTTCGTAGTGACCTCTTCAAGGTCGGTGTTGTCGACCTTAGTATCAAGCTCACTCGCGCTGGCCTTGGCGGCGAGTTCGGTGCGGAGTTCCTCATCCAATTTGGCGATTTGGGGCGCGTCCATGCCGCGGACTCGGTCGGCTATACGTTGGGCCTCGGCTTCCTCTTCCGGAGTGAGTTGCAGGCGGGCGGCAAGAATGACACTGAGTGACCCTGAAGTTGCGCGTTGGTTTCCTCGGTTTGGGCGAGGCGCTTCTCAGTGAGTTTGTAACTCTCAGTTACAGCATGCTTGGTGCGTACCGCGGAGCTCCAGGCAAACCCCACGCCGGCGATTCCCAGAAGACTGACAACGATCACCGCAGGAACGACCATGAGCAGCGGGCTGCGGCGGGCCAATTCGACAGGCTCTGGGTACACACGGGACAAGGGAGCTGACATTGGGTCCTCCTTCTGACTTCTGGACCAAAAACGCTGAAACTAGGGAGGCTTTTACGCCACTTCCGGGCAGAACGAGGGACGCAGCGGCAACTGTGCACATGGCAATAAACCATTTTGATTGGCGCGGGGGAATAACAACTTCAGGTCCTAGTCGGCTTGTAGGAAGGCTGTATCGAAGCGTCGCTGAAGTCTGAGGTATCAACGAGGATCCCATTGCAGTCGGCCGTGGGACCTTGCTGCGGTCCTAGACGGTTCTAGGACCCCGATGTCGGACAGCTTCTCCTTTTAGACACGCCGCAGGCAGATCCGACCCGCTTAGAAGAAACTAGACAGACAGAGTTTTATACCAGGTTTTATACCAGGCTCAAATCAGGAGAAAACGGGTGCTTAACCGGCGTGTTTTAATTTTGCTCGCGGTAATCCTTGGCGTGGCGCGAATCGTTTGGCACACGTTAGGGGTAGTGATTGGTCTCCCATCAAGCCAGAGGAATTGAAAATGACGGGTGTGCCGGAGGCACCGGGAGCGCCGGCGGTGATTTTGTACCGGCAAGTGGACCGGGAGGACAAGCAATTCGGGGCGAAACAACACGCCTACGTATATGTCTGGATCAAAATATTGACAGAGGAGGGACGGAAATACGGGGACGTCGAAATTCCCACGTCGAAATTCCCTCGGTGCAGGGTAGGTACAATATCACGAGCCTGCGAGGCCGAACGGTACACGTTGACGGCACAGTGGTGCCCTTCAACGGCAAGATTTATGAGCGAACCATCTTCAAATCGAAAGGGGTCACTTATCTGGCGAAGGTGTTGGTAATGCCGGATGTACAAGTTGGGAGCGTAATTGAGTATGAAAATTACGTAGATTATCAGAATGGGCGTTTCTTCCCGGAAGAATGGGTTATGAGCAAGGGGCTGTTCACCAAAGAGGCGAAATTCTCGTTCACGCCGTACACGCAACACGGCATATCGGTGCGGTGGAGCATGCCAGCGGGACTGCCCGAGGGAGTAAAACCCCCTGAGAGACAGCCATTTGGAATTGTGCGAATGGAGGCGCACAACATTCCGGCGTTTCAGACGGAAGATTACATGCCGCCGCCATCGGAGTTGAAGTACCGGGTGCTATTTATTTACTCGGACGGGGCGCAGGAGAATGATCCAGACAAATTTTGGAAGTCATTCGCCAAGAAGCAAAATGGCGAGATCGAGAATTTCCTTGGAAAGCGTGCGGCGCTGGAAAAGACGGTGGCGGAGACGGTGTCGGCGGGAGGCTCCCCGGACATCAAGCTGCATAAGCTATACGAACGAACGCAAAAAATTAGAAATTTGACTTACGAACTGCGGAAGACGGACGAGGAGAAAAAGCGCGAGAGCTTCAAGCCTATCAATAATGTTGAAGAACTGCTGAGCAACGGCTACGGGTACAAGAACCAAATCGATTGGTTGTTTCTGGGGCTGGCGCGTGCCGCAGGATTTGAAGCCTATCCGCTGCTGCTTTCGAACCGCAAACAAAACTTTTTCAAAAAGGAAAGAATGGACACCAGCGAATTGGGATTCGCAGCGGTGGCCGTAAAAGTTGATGGGCGGGAGATACATCTGGATCCTGGGGGGAGATGGCGCCTATGGACTGCTTCCACGGGAGGAAACCGGAGTAGCTGGACTGAAAGTTGATAAAACAGGTGGCACGTGGATGGAAACAAACCTGGAGGATAGTTCGCTGTCAGAGGTTCGCCGTGTCGCGGACCTAAACCTGGCCGAGGATGGGACATTGGAAGGAGAGCTGTCGGTGACCTTCAGCGGGCAAGAGGTTTATGCGTTGCGCATTGACGAAATGCTGAAAGATGAAGAAGCGCAGAAGAAGTTTTTGGAAGACAAGGTCAAAGAATATGTCGCGGCCGGTTCAGAAGTGGAACTGACGAACAAACCGGATTTGACGAGCGCCTCTCCGACGCTGGTAGCGGAATTTCATTTAAAGGCGCCCGGATGCGCATCGATTAGCGGCAAACACGCGATCATGCCCGTGGGATCATTCGGCGGCTCTGAAAAGCATGTATTCGAGCACACGAATCGCACTTACGCGGTGTATTTTGAACATCCGTTCGGGAAGACGGATGAAATCAACATACGGATGCCGGCACAGTGGCAGGTGCGGAGCGTGCCCAAACCCAAGACCATGGATATGAAGGCGGCGAGATACGATCTTGCGGTAACCGGAACGGGCAACGCAGATAAAACGGCAATTCAAAATAGACTTTGTGCTGATGGATCAGAAATTCTACGCTCCGTTACGAAGTTTTTTCCAAACGGTGAAAACCAGTGATGAACAGCAAGTAGTATTGGAAAAGGGAGAAACTGTAGCGGGCAATTGAGATCTGAGCATCTGGATTTAATCGGCTGCCGATAACGGAAAGTATCGAGTAAAATCGGGCCCGACGATATCAGGGGATGTATTGAAATTCCGAGCTGACAAAACGGAGCGGGGATCGAAGCCGGAGGCCGGGCCGGAAAGAAGGAAAGATCGTCGTGTACCAACTCCGACGGGAATGTGGGTGTCGTGGAGATTTGCGAAACAAAGGCATACTTCCCGGGTATTGGATTTCAGCGCTTCCGGCGCATTCATTGTTACGAACGATGTGGTGGCCGTGGGCACTCCACTTAAGCTGATTTTTGCCATGGTTGAGGGGGAACTAAAACTTGAGGCAGTGGTCCGTAATTCCAGACCGGGCAGAGGTATGGGCGTGCAGTTTAACTCTGTAGGCGGAAAAGAACTTGCAATGATTCTCAAGGCTTTGAAACGGCTCAGGCCCTGGTGAAACATTTGGGGTTTTTCAATACCCCCCTTACAGCAACAATCAAGCTGTTACTTCACATCTTTTTGTTAATCGAACCTCAGTTTCCCTGTATCCAAGGAGTTAATATTGCCTTGAAAAGTTTGAAAAAAACGGTACCAGCGGTTCATTCACACGCACACGCCAAGTATTAGATTCTTGATCCTCATAGGTAGAGCCTTGGCTAAGCCGGCGAAGCGGGACCGTCTCACAATTTTGCGCCGCAAAATCGTGCGAATCAGGCCCATCAAGACCAGGAAAAATTAAGATGCCGAAAATTCTGCTTGTCGAAGATAACGAGATCAATAGAGAGATGCTGTCGAGAAGGCTGGAGCGCAAGGGGCACTCTGTTATCTCAGCTCATGATGGAGAACAGGGCCATTTTCTGGCTTGTTCTGAAGCGCCTGATCTTATTTTGATGGATATCAGCCTGCCGCTGATGAATGGTTGGGAGTTGACGCGGCTTCTGAAAAGTAACGAACGCACGCGACACATACCGATCATTGCGCTGACCGCGCACGCGTTGGTGACGGATCGCAATACCGCGTTGGACGCCGGGTGTGATGACTACGACACCAAACCGATCGACTTTGCGCGGCTGGAGAAGAAAATCGAAAGCTTGTTGGCGGTGAAGAAATGATCATTAGAAAACGCCAGCGCGCTGTCGAGACCCGCAGCAGAGATTCTTTCTGGTCCCTGGATGGCGCTTACTTCCAATGACGACCATGCAGCAAAGCGACCAGATATCCTCTCGCGCTGTGCTCGAGGCCAGGCTAGAGCTAGCAGAGCGTGCGCTGGTTTATTCAAACCGAAATATACAAATCACCACGGAGATCCTGATTCAAGCCTCCGAAGAAGTGCTGCCACTGCTGGTGGAGCGCACTGAAAATATCGCCAATATTGCGGCGCTGGTCCAGCGTCTCAGGGAACAAGTGGAATCGGAGAATGAAAGAGAACTTCTAGACGCGGCGAGCGCGTCATGGTTATCGATGCACAAATACGGAACCTCACTTCACCAGCTGATTGATAAACAGAGATCTGCCGCGGCGGGGCCGGCGATGGCGAACGTGATGCTGCCATTCCTGCTTGATAACGCGTCGTGGCGAGCGTTTGTACAGTTCTTACGCGCGCAGCTGGGGCCGACTGGGCCTTACAAACAATGGAAGCGCGGGTTGGCTGGCCGGGCCAGCGAATTCGTTCGAGCCAATCATGAGCTGAAGAGCGCGATTGCGGAACGAGGGCGGATTGCTGAAAAGCTTTCGCAGTTCACCTCGATCGTGGAATGTTCGAACGATGCAATTATCATGCATACGCTGGACGGCACGATTGCGAGCTGGAATACCGGCGCAGAGAACATCTACGGTTATTCCGCGAACGAGGTAGTGGGGCGGCCGCGGACTTTGCTTTTGCCCGATGAGCAAGCGGATGAGTTACCGGCAATTCTGGAACTACTAAAGCGGGGAGAAAGAACGTCGGCGAAGGAAACTATTCATATCGGTAAGGGCCAGCGTCGTATTGAGGTTTCAGAGATGCTGTCTGCGGTTAAGGATGGCGGGGGAAGAGTTGTCGGGGCGGTGGCCATCATTCGAGACAAGCGGACGGAACGTAGCATCAAATCAACTTCCTCGTTAACAAGTCAGTAGCAAACTAACCAAAAAAAAGTAAAAGGCTTGACAGAGGCGCGGGAATTTTACAGAATACGCACAGGGCGAACAAAAAGCGAACATCGTTTTGCGGGCCCTGAATATCCTCCATGCGCTCCAATCTCGCTACTCTCCGTTCTGATGTTGAGCTTTCGCTGGCTGGGCGGGTGGTTTCCCCGTTTGGGTATCGCGACCACAAGAGTGTGGAGACGGTTCTTACTGGGATTCCGGAGATTGATGCTCTGGCCGGGGGCTTTCCGCGTGGGGCGTTGACGGAAATTTGCGGGCCGCCGTGTTCCGGGCGGACTACGGTGCTGCTTTCGGCTTTGGCTTCGCGGACGGCGGAGGCGGAAGTGTGCGCGTTGATTGACGCGCGAGATTCGTTTGATCCGCGTAGCGCGGAAGCGGCGGGGGTGAAGCTGCAGCAATTGCTGTGGGTGCGCTGCCGCGGGCTTGAGCAGTCTTTGCGGGCGGCGGATCTGGTGATTCAGGGCGGGGGGTTTGGGTTTATTGCTTTGGACCTTAGCGATGTGGCACCGGAAACGGTGCGGCATGTGCCGCTGAATGCGTGGTTTCGGTTCAGGCGCGCGGTGGAAGATACGTCGACGGTGTTGCTGGTGCTGGAGCAGGAATCCAACGCGAAAACGTGTGCTTCGCTGGTTTTGCGGATGAGCATGAAGGCGGCGAAATGGTCGGGCGCGGGGGAAAGCAATGTTAAAGACAAGACCGCAGGAATTAAGGCGACAGAAATTTCGCGGCATTCGTGTGGATCGTTGGCACAGGAAGTTTTAGCAAAGGGATGTTTGGCGCAAGCCGGTTTGGCGCATGCACGATTGCTGGATGGCTCGGATGTTCAAGCGGAGATGCTGCATACGCGCATGCAGTCGATCAATTTTCAGCAAACGCAAAATGGGTTTCAGCAGGTGCAAAACGGGGCGGTTTCTATTGAGAGGCATTTTGCCGAGCGCGATTTCGCGAATTCCAGTGACGGCTTCGAGCGTAGTGACACGCAAAGTTTTTCAGCGCAATCCGTGTGGAGCTATCTGCACGCCCTGCCTGTGGAAACAAAACTTAAATGAGGAGCGCGGGACACAAATAATTTTGCTGAATTTTATTTCCAATTCGCGATTGAACGTTCATGTCATTTGCCGCTATTCATATTCCCGATTTTATTGTGCAAGCCGTGGTGCGCGGCGAAGTTGCGCTTCGCGAGTGTGCGGTGGCGATTGTGGAAGGCACGTCGCCATTGTGGAACGTGGTGGCGGCCAATCGACGCGCGGCGCAGGTGGGAATCGAATTGGGGATGGCGAAATCGCAAGCAGCGCAATTTACGGGTGTGGAAATTCGACACCGTTCGCCGGCGCAGGAGAAAGCGACGCATGAAGCGCTGCTGGATCTGGGGTGGTCAGTTTCACCGCGGGTGGAAGATACTGTGCCGGACACGATAGTTCTCGATCTCGCGGGATTGAGCGGTTTATTTGGCACGGAAGAAAAAATCGCTCAGGAACTTGCGGAACAAGGTTCCGGGCTGGGTTTAAGCGCGCGCATTGCGGTAGCTGAAAATATCGAAGTGGCGATTCTGGCATCGCGTGGGTTGCCGGGCATCACATTAATTCCTCCGGGGGAAGAAGCAAAGCGACTGAGGGCTTTGCCGGTGCACACGCTTCTTCCTACTCCTGAAATTCTGGAAACATTGACGCGCTGGGGCGTGGAAACCTGCGGCAGGCTGGCGGCTTTGCCGGTGATACAGCTTTCTGAACGATTGGGGCAAGACGGAGTGCGTTTGCACACGCTGGCTCGCGGAGCATTGGTGCGTTCGCTGGTGCTCGCGAAGCCTTCGGATAATTTTCAGGAAGAAATGGAGCTGGATGATTCCGTCGAGGAGCTGGAATCGCTGAGCTTTGTTCTGGGGCGTTTGCTGGATCAATTATGCGAACGGCTGGCGGCGCGTTCGTTGTCGGCGCGCAGCATTCGAATGGAATTCGAGCTGGAACGTTCGTTCGAAAAAGGTTTGCAACTTTCCGCGCATGCCGATCAGCACAAACTGCTTCCACGTAAATTCGAAAAGACTTTGGCGCTGCCAGTGCCGATGCGAGATTCCAAACTGCTGCTGAAATTGGTGCGGTTGCGCTTGCAGTCCGATCCGCCACCTGCAGCGGTTATAAAAATAATGCTATCGGCGGAAGCGGACCGGGTGCGCACCACGCAACGCGGATTATTTCTGCCTGCTTCGCCGGAGCCGGAAAAACTGGAGCTGACCATGGCGCGGCTTGCGAACCTGGTGGGCGACGCAAATGTGGGGTCGCCGCAGCTGATGGATACGCACCGGCCGGATGCGATTCGAATGGAGCGCTTCCGGCTGGCACAGGAGGCGGCAGGCGGTCGCAGAAAAAAGCCGATTGCAGCGGCGGATAAATCGGTGGAAAAGAATTCTTCTGCGTCGCGAATGACAAAGCCTGCCAATGGTTTTCGCCTTTTACGCCCCAGCGTCCCGGCGCGGGTGGAATTGCGCGAAGGTCTGCCGGTGCGGGTATTTTTTTACGGCGCGCACGGCGAAATTGTGGCTGCTTCCGGGCCGTGGCGAACTTCTGGAGAGTGGTGGCAGGATCCCTGGGATCAAGCGGAATGGGATGTGGAAGTTCGGTTTTCATCGAATGCACAAAAAAATAAACGCTCTTCAAATCCTGCCAGCGAGCGTGGGCTGTACCTGATTTATTACGATTTACGGCAGCAGGGGTGGTTTCTGAGGGGAATGTACGATTGATGTATACCGAATTACACGCGCGTTCCGCGTTCAGCTTTCTTGCGGGGGCTTCGTTGCCGGAGGAATTGGCCAGCGTGTGCGCGGAGCGCGAGATGGAGGCGATGGCGGTGCTCGATCGCGATGGCATGTATGGGGCGCCGCGTTTTTATATGGCCACCAGGAAATCCAACGTGCGCGCGCTGATCGGGGCGGAGGTTACTTCGGACGAAGGGTGGCGATATCCGTTGCTGGTGGAGTCGCGCAAGGGTTATCAAAATATTTGCCGCTTGATCACCAGCATGAAATTGCGCGCGAAAAAAGGGGAGGGGCAGATTTCGCGCGGGGAAATAGCCGCGCAACTGGAAAATGACGGCGGTGGATTAATTTGCCTCACCGGGGGAGACGAAGGGCCGCTCGCGCATGCGTTGGCGTCCGGAGGAATGGAAGCTGCGATGAGCAGCGTTCAGCAGCTTTGCGAATTATTTGGAAGGCGCAATGTATATGTGGAATTGCAGCGGCATTATTGCCGCGACGAAGAGGTACGCAATCAGTGCGCGCTGGAAATCGCGCGAAAATTAAATTTGCCGGTGCTGGCTACCAACGGGGTTTGTCACGCCTTGCCGGAGCAGCGTGAATTGCTGGATGTGTTTTCTTGTGTGCGTCATCACCGCACGCTGGCGAGTGCGGGGCGGCTGCTGGCGCGCAACGCCGAACGGCATTTGAAGTCTGGCGCGGAAATACAAAAACTTTTCGCGGACCTTCCTAAAGCTATTGCCAACACGCAGGTGCTGGCTTCGCGGCTGCAATTTACGCTGAACGATCTGGGTTACCAATTTCCGATATATACAGTGCCGGATGGCCGCTCGCAGATGCAGTTTTTGCGCGACCGCGCTTACGACGGAATGCTGGCGCGCTACGGAACGGACAACGAGCGCGCGCAGAAACAAATCGCGCACGAGCTTGACGTTATTGAAAAGCTGAAACTGGCGGGCTATTTTCTGATCGTGTGGGACATTGTGCGTTTTTGCCGGGAGCAAAGCATTCTGTGCAGGGGCGAGGGTCGGCGGCGAACAGCGCGGTTTGTTATTCGCTGGGGATTACGGCGGTGGATCCGGTGGGGATGGAATTGCTGTTCGAACGTTTTCTTCGGAGGAGCGCGGCGAGTGGCCGGATATCGATATCGATCTGCCGAGCGGAGACCAGCGCGAAGCGGCGATCCAGTATGTTTACGAGCGCTACGGCAAACTGGGCGCGGCGATGACGGCGAATGTGATTACGTATCGCGGACGCTCGGCGGCGCGCGAGATGGGCAAGGTGCTGGGGTTTGATCCGAAGACGCTCGAATGTCTGACGTGGCTCCGTGTGGGCGCGTGGGAATACAAGGAGCGAAGACACGTCGAGGGCAGTTTCGCGAGGCGGGGCTGGATTTCAGCATCCGCAGATTCGCAAATTTTGCGATTGTGGTGGAGATCTGCAGGATTTGCCGCGTCATCTGGGCCAGCATTCCGGAGGCATGGTGATTTGCCAGGGGCAACTGGATTCGGTGGTGCCGCTGGAGCCGGCGACGATGCCGGGGCGCGTGGTGGTGCAATGGGACAAAGACGATTGCGCGGACATGGGGATCGTGAAAGTGGATCTGCTGGGGCTGGGGATGATGGCGGTGCTGGAAGATTCGCTGAAAATTATTCGCGAAGATCACTGGCGAAGACGTGGATCTGGCGCGATCTGCCGGCCAACGATCCGAAGGTTTATCAAAACGTTGCGGAAGGCGGACACCATGGGCATGTTTCAGATGGAAAGCCGCGCGCAGATGGCTGTTTGCCGCGGCTGCAGCCGAAGTGTTTTTACGACATTGTGGTGCAAGTGGCGATTATTCGGCCGGGGCCGATTGTGGGGCAAATGGTGAATCCTTATTTGAAGCGGCGGCAGGGACGCGAGGCGGTGACTGCTGCATCCTTCGCTGGAACCGGTGCTGGCGCGCACGCTGGGAGTGCCGCTGTTTCAGGAGCAATTGCTGCGCATGGCCATGATTGCGGCAGGATTTACGGGCGGCGAAGCGGAAGAGTTGCGGCGCGCGATTGGTTTCAAGCGTTCGGAAGCGCGAATGAAAGAGTCGAGATCAAGTTGCGGGCGGGATGGACAAAAATGGGATCGCGGGGAAACGCAGGAGACGATTGTTCGGTCGATTACGTCGTTTGCGTTATATGGATTTCCTGAATCGCATGCGGCTAGTTTTGCGTTGATCGCGTATGCCAGCGCTTATTTGAAATGTCATTATCTGGCGGCATTTACGGCGCGATGCTGAACAATCAGCCGATGGGATTTTATCCGCCGCCGTGATTGTGACAGATGCGCAGCGGCATGGTTTGCGTGTGCGGCCGATTGATATCACGTGTTCGAATTGGCTTTGTACGCTGGAAAAAATCGATGACAAGTTTGCGGTGCGACTGGGGCTGCGGTATGTAAAAGGATTGCGCGCGGAGATTGGAGCCGAGATTGTTCGGGAACGACTTATGCGGCCATTTACCTCTGTGGATGATTTGAAACGACGCGTTCCACGGATTCAGAAAGGGGAATTGGCGGTGCTCGCGGATGTGGGAGCTTTGAACCGGCTGGGGAACCAGCGGGGATTTCATCGGCGCAGCGCTTTGTGGCAGGTGGAGAGGACGGCGCGATCGGCGGGTCCTTTATATGAACTTTGCGAAGAGGTGGGGAAAGATGATGGAGAAAACAAAGTTTTAGCTGGAAGTGGGGAGGACAATTATTCCGCGCGGTCGCCACTTGCGCAAATGAACGCAGAAGAAAGATTGGTAGCAGATTTTCGCGGCACGGGAATGAAGCGGGGCCGCATCCCATGGTTTATCATCGCGCGGAATTGCGAAAAATGGGGATTCGCAGCGCCGCAGAATTGGCTGGGTTGCCGGACGGCATGCAAGTTCGTATTGCGGGAGGGGTGATTGCGCGGCAGCGCCCGGGGACTGCCAAGGGATTCGTATTTTTAAGCATGGAAGATGAAACGGGGATTGCTAACGCGATAATTTCGCCGCAGTTATTTGAAGAATGCCACGTGGTGGTGGTGCATCAACAATTTTTGATGATTGAGGGGCAGTTGCAGAACCAGGACAATGTGGTTTCGGTGAAATCGCAACGAATACGGCCGTTAATAATTACTAGCGCGCCGACGACGTCGCACGATTTTCACTAATCGCGGATGGCAATAATAAAAAGACCGCAATGTTGTGGAACATCATCTAACCAGCGTGAAATCCAAAGCCAAGGCAAAAACTGCGTCCAAGCGCAAAGTAGTGGCTGCGCCGCGTAAAGCTGCGGCTATGCCACCTAAAGCTAATCCTCGGGCACCTTCCCGTTCGGGAAAAAGTAATGCAATCGCGCAACCGGCTGGGCTGGAAATCCCCCGCAATATGGAGAACACCACGCTAACAGTGGAGGGCGGGCCGGTAATCTCACCAATCTGAACAAAATATATTTTCCTGAGCTGGGCCTGACCAAGCGAGACCTGCTGCAATATTATCTGGATGTTTCTCCGTGGCTGTTGCCGCATCTACAGAATCGCGCGATGGTCATGAAGCGTTACCCCAACGGGATAAATGGCGAATTCTTTTTTATGAAGCGCGCGCCGTCGCCGCGGCCAGATTCGATTCCGACATGTTCCATCGTGCACGGTTCGGGCAATGTGATTGGCTTTCCGGTGATTCAACATTTGTCGCGCTGCTGTGGGTGGTGAATCTGGGATGCATCGACCTGAATCCGTGGTACGCGCGATGCGACGATGTGGACCGGCCGGATTATCTTCATTTCGATCTGGACCCGGTCGTTGGGGCGTCTTTCAAAGCGCGTGCTGGAAACGGCGCTGATGGTTCGGGAAGCACTGGATTCCATCAAAATACAAAATTACGCCAAGACCACCGGCTCGCGAGGAATTCACGTTTACGTGGCGATCAAGCGAGGCCCGACGCAAAAAGAGGTGTGGAGTTTTGCGAAAGCGTTCGCGAAAGAATTGGAAGCGCGGCATCCGAAAATAATTACGGCGGAATATCGTGTGGCGAAGCGGCCGTGCGGGCGGGTGCTGGTTGATTACAACCAGAATGCGTGGAATCGGACGTTGGCTTCGGTTTATTCGGTGCGGCCGAAACCTGCGGCAACGGTTTCTACGCCAGTTACTTGGGAAGAAGTGGAGCGTGGACTGCGGATGGAAGATTTCACGGTGAAAAATGTTCCGACACGGATCAGGAAAATCGGCGATCTGTGGAAGCCGCTGTTGGCGGAAAAAAATCGCGTGGACCTGAAGACGTTTCTATGACGCTGCCGCTCAACAAGAAATATGCGCCGATGGAGGCCTTGCCGGCTACAGAACTGCCCGAGGGACCGGAGTGGCAATATGAGCCCAAGTGGGATGGGTTTCGGTGCCTGGCGTTTCGTGACGGAGAGCAGATCGATCTGCAATCGAAATCCGGTAAACCGTTGATGCGATATTTTCCGGAGTTGGCTGCGACCTTGCGGGCGCTTAAGGCCAAGAAATTTGTTCTGGATGGCGAAATCGTGATCCCGGTGGACGGCAATCTATCCTTCGATGAGTTGTTGATGCGCATCCATCCGGCGGCAAGCCGTGTTTTGCAATTGAGCCGCGAACATCCTAGCGTGTTTATCGTTTTTGATTTGCTGGTGGATGAAAAGGGGAAAATCGCTGGTGAAGCTGCCGATGAAAAAGAGGCGCCAGCAACTGGAACGTTTCGCGAAACTCTTTTTTGACAAGAATGCTGCCCTCAGTTTGTCGCCGGCTACGGATGATTTATCTATTGCGCGGAAATGGTTTCACATGGGCGTGGGGCTGGATGGAATTGTTGCCAAGCGCAAGGATTTGCCGTATCAAACCGGCGAGCGCACCGGCATGCAGAAAATCAAGAAGCAGCGCACAGCGGATTGCGTGGTGGCGGGATTCAGATACCTGGAGAAAAAACCGCTGGTCGGTTCGCTGCTGCTGGGGCTCTACAATGATGAAGGATTGCTCGACCATGTGGGATTCAGTTCGTCGATTCAGGCGGACGAGCGTTTGGCGTTGACGAAAAAGTTGGAGAAAATGATCAAGCCGCCGGGATTTACGGGCAAAGCACCTGGCGGGTTGAGCCGGTGGAGCACGAAACATTCGATGGAGTGGCAGCCGCTCGATGCGAAGCTGGTGGCGGAGGTTCAATTTGATCATTTTACTGGCGGAAGATTCCGTCATGGCACTAAATTCCTGCGCTGGCGTCCGGAGAAAGCTCCACGGGATTGCACGATGAAACAAGTGAAACGCGAAAATAAATCAGCTTTGAATTTGCTTTAATTTTTTTAGCAGAAGACCTCGTCACCGGCGAATATGCCAACAACGCATTTGGCAGGACGCACAAATTCAAAACGCCAAAACCCGCCACGGGAAGTAAAGGCGCGAGCGCCGCAGCGAATTTTTCTGCTTTCGCCCGCAAATGCCGGCGGGGTTCGCGCCAAGATGATCATGAGCGAGAACGCGCGATTTATTCTGGCGCGACGGCTGCGTAATGATGGACTTCCGTTGGGAGAATTATTTAGTTTCATCAGCGGATTGTATTTTCGGGGGAAACTCGCGTATGCACGCGCGTTTGCGTCGCCGCCCTCGGGAGTACCGGGAATATTGGTGATCACCGCGGGACGCGGGTTGGTTTCGCCGGACGCGCTGATGACACACGACGAGATGATGGAGATTGCAGACGTTCCGGTGGATGCAGGAGATCCGCGGTATCGAGAGCCACTGGAACGCGATGCGCAGGAATTATTGCGTAAGGCCGGAAAACAATGCGAGATTGTGCTGCTGGGAAGCATCGCGACAGCGAAATATGTGGAACCGTTATTAGGGATTTTCGACGAGCGGCTACTTTTTCCTTCGGCGTTTGTGGGGCGCGGGGATATGAGCCGGGGTGGGTTGATGCTGCGGTCGGTGCGGGAACGGGCTGAGCTCGGTTACGAACCAGTGGGCTCGGCGATTCGGCACGGACCCAGGCCCCCGAAATTACCAAAAATACGGTACACATAACGAGAATTGAATTGCGCAGCAGGAGATGATGGGAAGGGCGATTTGATTGATAGAGATGCGCAATAACTCGGGGAAAGTGCAAGACCCACCCGCCACGGCGGGTAAACCCTAAAAGTCGAGGGTGGGGCACTCTTGCGTGTTTTTTTAATTTGGCTGGATATGCGTTATGGAAGCAGTAATTTTTATTGGAATTCAGGGATCCGGTAAAAGCAGTTTTTTCCGGGAGCGGTTTTTTGATACACACGTGCGCATTAATCTGGATATGTTACGTACGCGGCGGCGGGAAGAGTTGCTGGTGGCTGCGTGCCTGGAGGGCGGGCAGTCGTTTGTGATTGACAACACCAACCCACTGCCGTCCGACCGAGCCCGGTATGTAGGACCTGCTCGCACGGCGGGCATTCGGGCGGTGGCTTACTTTTTCGAAACGAGCTTGCGGGAAGCCATGCAGCGAAATAATTTGCGGACCGGCAAACAAAAGGTTCCGGCTCCGGCGGTGGTGGCGGCGTTTAAGAAACTTGTTCCGCCGTCGGCCGGCGAGGGGTTCGATGAAATTTACACGGTGAAACTGACTGCTGAGCACGGTTTCGTAGTGGCTAGAAACAGCCCCAAAGATTAATTTCGATTTAATTTCTATTCAAGGCATGTACTGGGGCATCTGCTGGCGTTCCAGCGGCATCTTGTAGCTCGTCGCCTACTCACGATGGCGAGCCCATGCTAGGCTATCCAACTGCTTTCATGGCTTACATGTCTGCTGTAAACCGCCGTGTCCCCGCGCGGAATGCCGCTGCCGCGGCTTACCGCTGGCTCGTTCCGACTTTTTTCTTTATTTATATTTTTGCGGTGCCGGCGCCAAGAACGGCCAGCGCGCAGCAGGAGCATCTTCCATTTAAGACGGGCGGCGTGGCTGATCTTTCGTCTCGTGGACCGCAAAGCCGTCGCGGCGATTTGTATATTGCCGACGATGATGTGGATATTCGCTACGGGGATTCGCGATTGCGGGCGGATCACGTGGAATATAACGAGAAGACCTCCGAAGCGTTTGCGCGTGGCCACGTGCAATTCGATTTTGAGAATCAGCACGTGGATGCCGACGAGGCGCATTACAATGTTAAAACCGGGCACGGCGTTTTCCATAATGTACGGGGCACGGTCAAAATCGAGCGGCGGCCGAATCCCAACGTTTTGCTGTCCAACAATCCACTTTACTTCGAAGCCCGGGATGTAGAGCGCTTTGCAAAAGATGTTTATGTAATTGACCGGGCGTGGATCACCATCTGCGATCCGACGCATCTCACGTGGCAGTTCTATGCGCCGCACGCGCGGGTGCAACTGGAAAAGACCGTTGCGATGGTGAACGCTAATTTTCGGTTGTTTCGTGTCCCTCTTATTTGGCTGCCGTATGCGACGGCGCCAGCCGGGCGCAAAGTGCGGGAGTCCGGATTTCTGATTCCGACTATTGGGGACAGTTCGCAGAAAGGCTTTACGTTCGGCGACGCTTTCTATTGGGCTCCAAAGCCGTGGTTCGACGCCACGCTGGGAGCGCAATACATGAGCTCACGCGGAGTCGCGGAACGAGGGATACTGCGCGCCAAGCCATTCGAAGGGACTTCGATCAACTACACGTATTACGGCGTTGACGACCGCGGCTTGCTTGTCGGAGGAGTACGCCAGCCGCAGGGCGGCGAGGAGCAGCGTCTCGAAATCCAATCGCAGCTGCCAGGCGGCTGGCGATTCGTTACAGACTACAACCAGCTCTCTTCGCTGACGTTTCGACTGGCGTTTGCGGACACTTATGGCGACGCGATTAACTCCGAGGTACGGAGCGCGGTTTTTCTGAGCAATAATTTCCACGGGTTTAGCCTGAATGTTGGAGGTTTGACCGACAAAAGCTTTTTGCAGATAAATCCGGATATCAGCGTCAGCATTCGCAATTTTCCAGAAGCGCGTTTTGATTCCGTGGAGCAAGCACCATGGCGGAATCTTCCAGTTTATTTTGGATTCGACAGTTTCGTGGATGCGCTGCACCGCACCGACAGCGAGATCAATACGCCAAGTTTTGTGGGCCGCACGGAATTTGCTCCACGGGTGACGGTGCCGATGCATGTGGGAAATTGGCTGGGCATTACAACGACTGCGGCGTTTCGAACCACGCGTTATGGGGCTTCGTTGACGCCTGCTGGCGAGGTCAGCAATCTAGCAATTGTGCGCAACACCGGGGAATTTACAATAGATCTGCGGCCGCCCACGCTGGAGCGTTTCTTTGAGCGGCCAAAATCAAAGAAAAGATATAAGCACTCGATTGAGCCGGTAATTACCTATCGTTATGTTACGGGGGTAAATAATTTCGCGGACTTCATCCGCTTCGATTCGGATTCGACGCTCACCGATACAAACGAAATAGAGTACGGAATCACACAGCGTTTTTTTGTGAAACATGAAGGCGACGACGAGGCGCGGGAGCTGATTTCGTGGCGATTGGTACAGAAACATTTTTTTGACCCGACCTTTGGCGGGGCCGCGGTGGCCGGGGAGCGCAACGTATTTCAGGCGTTAAATTCCATCACGCCATTCGCGTTTGCGTTAGGGCCGGTGCACTGGTCTCCACTGGTCAGCGATGTGACCATTGAGCCGGGCAGTAAATACGACTTCGAGCAGATCCTGGAGTACGACCCCAATATTGCAAAGTTGACGACTATCGGCACGCTGCTAAAAGTGAAACCGTATGGAAAGTGGTACGCGACGGTAGCGCATTTTCGGCTGGATGCTAATCCGATCCTGCAGCCGATTTCGAATCAAGTGCGCACATTGTTTGGCTACGGGAGCCAGAACAGCGAGGGATTCAGCGCGGCTTCTGGAATCAGCTACGATTTTACGAACAACGCGCTGCAGAGCCAGCTGGTGCAGGTGAGCTATAACGGGCGGTGCTGCGGATTGTCGCTGGAATACCGGCGCATCGCGCTGGGGCAGGTGCGCACGGAGAATCAGTTCCGGGTGGCGTTTATCATCGCGAATATCGGCACGTTTGGAAATTTGCGGCGGCAAGAAAAAATTTATTGAGATGTGTGCTAACGGATGAATACACGCCGGATAAACGCGAGTACTTTTCCCGAGCCAATTTAATGAACGAGACTGAGCTAGCGTTTGCCACGATCGCTGAGATCGCGCATCTTTTCCGCGCCGGCAAACTGTCCCCGGTTGAATTGGCGGAATTGATGCTGGCTCGGATTGAGAGATTCAACCCAAAATTAAACGCGTACATCACGGTGACGGATGAAGTGGCACGCAGGCAGGCGAAGAGCGCGGAAGCGGAACTCGGTGTAAGGGGAAATCGCAAAACACGGACCGATCGCGGACTTCTGCATGGCATTCCCATTTCGTTGAAAGACAATATTTGCATTGAGGGTATTCGAACTACGGCGGGATCGAAAATTCTTCGCGACTATTTTCCCAAAAAAGATGCGCCGGTTGTTTCGCGCCTGAAACTGGCTGGGGCGGTTTTGCTGGGCAAGACCAACATGCACGAGTTTGCTTACGGCGTCACGACTAACAATCTGCACTATGGGCCGGCTCGAAATCCCTGGGATACGGCGAGAATTCCGGGAGGTTCGAGTGGAGGTTCGGCTGCTGCTGCGGCTGCGGGACTTTGTTTTGGGAGTGTTGGCACGGACACTGGCGGATCGATTCGAATACCGGCGGCGCTGTGCGGGATTGTGGGACTTAAACCCGGGCTTGGTCGCGTGGACGTGGCCGGCGTGATTCCTTTGTCGGTGACGCACGATTGTGTTGGGCCGCTGGCACGGACTGCTGCGGATGCGGGGATCTTATTTCGAGCCATTGCCGACGGCGGAAATGACAAAGAAGAAGGCGTACCTCAGCGTGGAAGTGCAGCAAGAAAACTGTCTAGGCTTCGATTGGGGATACCTCGGGAATTTTTCTTTGAGGTGATTTCCAGCGAAATCGCGAAAAGTTTTGATGTTGCGGTGCGGTCGATTCGCGGACTGGGAGCAAGAATAAAAGAGATTTCCATACCGCTTTTAGCGCAAACGGAAAAGGCGGGCAATCGGATCGCTTGGACGGAGGCCAGTCATTATCACCAGCAATCAGGGTGGTTTCCCGGCCGGGAAGCGGAATATAGCGAGGACGTTCGTTCGCGGCTTGAAACTGGGATGAAAATTTTGGCAGTGGAATATCTGGACGCGATGGATCAAAGAAAGGAACTTCATTTCACAATTGCGTGCGGTGATGGAGAAAGAAGCGATCGATGCGCTGATGGTTCCGACCGTTCCGATTGCGGCGCCGCTGGTTGGTGAAGAAACTACCCACGTTGGGCAAATCGACCATCCAACACGGGCGCTTCTGTTACGGCTGAACCGGCCGGCAAATTTGGCTGGGGTGCCGGCGATTTCCGTGCCATGCGGTTTTACCGCGGCGGGATTGCCGATTGGCGTGCAATTCATCGGCGCGGAACGCAATGAGCGGGTGTTGCTGGAGATTGCCGATATTTTCCAGCGTTCGAATCCCTTCACAGTACCGCCCAATTTCAGCACCTAGCTTGAACCCTTTGCGGCCTAAGTGCGTCTAATGCATTTATGGGAGAATGGAGCTCGTTACTAGTGTGTTCGGGCAGGCCTTTACGGTGAAAGCAGTTCACAGGAACACTGAGGTATGAGCGACGTTTCACTTGCCGGCGCATTTCTAGCGGGGCTGGTTTCGTTTTTGTCGCCTTGCGTTTTGCCACTGGTGCCGGGATACATCTCCATGTTGTCCGGAATCGGCATGGAGCAACTGCGCAAAGGCGAATTGCCGCGCTCCGGACTTTTTGGGTCTTCGCTGGCTTTTGTGGCGGGATTTTCGGCGGTGTTTATTTCTTTCGGGGCGTCGGCTAGCGCGGTGGGATCATTTCTGCGGCAAAACAGAAGCTTTCTGGCGCCTATTGCGGGCGCATTGATTTTGCTTTTCGGGCTTCATCTTTTGGGATTGCTGATCAAACTGACGTTAAAAACGGGATTGATCATCGGGGTGTTGCTGGTTGTTCTTGGGGTTATCTCGCTATTACGACATGGGCCGCTTTTTGCGGGGTTTGGCGCGATCCACTTTTTTTCGTTGTCGCTGATAGGTTTTTTTGGTCCGTCGATGGCGCGCTGGCTTAATCGCGATGTGCGGATACAAAGCAAAATCGGACAGCCTGGCGTGTGGAGCGCGTTTTTGTTGGGATTCGCTTTCGCATTTGGTTGGACACCGTGCATCGGGCCAATTCTTGCAACGGTTCTGGCGCTCGCGGCGGCCAGCGACACAATTGCTCGGGGAATTTTGCTATTGGCGGTTTACTCCGCAGGGCTGGCGGTGCCGTTCCTCCTGACGGCACTGGGCATCGGACAGTTCCTGCGTTTTTATCAGAATTTTCGGAAGTATTTGCATGCTGTGGAAGTTTTCAGCGGGGCACTGCTAATTTTTGTCGGGGGACTGGTATTCGTGAACAAACTGACGTGGCTCTCGGGAAAACTAACTTTTCTGAACCGGTTCTCTCTTTAGGGCGGCTGGTTTAAGGTCGGGAAATGAAAATGAAAAATGTTAGTGTCATTGTCTTAACGGTGCTGGTTCTCATTGGGCTCACCTACTATGCGGATAAGAAAACGCGGGTGTCCAACAATGTGACGATCGCGGCGCGAAAGGACTATTCGCCGGATAAATCGATCGGTGCGCCGGCGCCTGAAGTGCACTTCAAAGATCTCGATGGGAAAGAGACTTCGCTGGACGATTACAAGGGGAAAGTAGTGCTGGTAAATTTTTGGGCTACCTGGTGCGACCCCTGCCGGGAAGAAATTCCGTGGTTAATCGACATGCAACATAAATATGCGGATAAGGGATTTACGGTGCTGGGCGTAGCGATGGACGAGGAAGGGAAGAAAGTAGTGCAGCCGTATGTTTCCACGGAGCACTTCGATGTTAACAGCCAGAAGCTGACAATGAATTATCCGATTGTGATCGGAAATGACGACATTGCGGAGAAATTTGGCGGGCTGCTGGGGTATCCGACGAGTGTGCTGATCTCGCGAGACGGCAAGCAGGTAAAACGGATCACCGGGATTATCAGCGAGGCCGAGATGTCGCACGCGATCGAATCGCTGCTGTAGCGGCCCACGATGGCCGACAAAGGCGAACTGCTTCCCTCAAGATAGTTTCTTCGTGTTACGCTCCAAACATGCTGGAAGAAAAAGACTTTCAACGAAAAGCAGACGCCGCTTTTGAGGACCTGAAGAAACGACTGCTCACCGCGGGCGACGCACATGGTTTTGATGTAGAAGGGGAAAGCGGGAAGCTAGAGGTTTTGTTTGAGGATGATGACGAGACGAAATTTGTTGTCTCGCCGAACACTCCGGTTCGGGAAGTTTGGATTTCGGCGCTGTCCACCAGCTTCAAGTTGAGATGGTCTGATACGCAAAATGCTTTTGTGCTGGAAAAGACCGGGGAGAATCTGAACGCGGTGATGGCGCGGGTAATTTCGCAACAGCTCGGTGCTCAGGTTGCTTTGTGACTTTTCGCAGATTGAAAATTCGTAGTATGGGTCTCGTTGCAGGAAGTTTTGTGCTCGCCCTGAACGCCGCCCTCGTAATTTCTGGGTTGTTCTTTCTTGGCGCCGGCGTGCAAGCGCAAACCCCTTCTTCTCGCGATGTTGTTTCTCCAGCAGTTTATGTATCTGCGGAGCCTGCGGCTCGCGGCGTTCCTTTTCAATTAGCGGTGGTGTTCAAGATTCGTCCGGGATTTCACGTGAATGCGCGGGAAAAGTCGGCGGATTATCTGATCGCCACGGATTTGCGCGCGGAGATGCCGGCCGATTTTAAAGCGGGTAGTGTCGTTTATCCGAAAGGACAGCTGCACACGTTCACTTTTTCTAACAATCCGCTGAATGTTTATGAGGGCACAGTCATTTTGCTTATGCCGGTGACCGCGTTGGCTAGCGCGCCAGTGGGCCCGCGTCAGATTCCGTTGAAATTGCGCTACCAAGCATGTAGCACGGCGATTTGTTTACCTCCGGTGACCCTGGATCTGCAGGCTTCGATAAATATTGTGGCCAGCGCGGCTGCCGCCAAGCCGGCACACACCGAATTATTCCCAACACCGTAAGCGGCGCTGCGTTATTCTTCCGTCATGGCGTCCGAAGAGATCCGAAAACCACGCTCACGCGCGTGGATTGTGGTGCTGTGTATTGTTCTGCTGGTATTGATTATTCCCGCGGCGGTCTTGTACCAGCGGATGCGGGACGTGGATGATGTGACGCGCGATTGGGTGGTGCGGGCGCTTTCGGAACGATTCGCGAGCCGGGTTGAACTGGAATCAATACACGTGACGGCTTTTCCGGAAATGAGCGCGACCGGGGAGAAGCTGGCGATTTATTATCACAACCGCACCGACGTTCCGCCGATGATTCAAATTCAGCAATTCACGTTTCATTTGGGATTTATGGGGATTTTGCGAGTTCCGCGGCATATTCGAGGAGTGCATCTGGATAATATGGTGATCAGTGTTCCGCCACGTGGTCAGCCGTTAGGGGAGCCGGCGCCCCCGCCGCCTACAAAAATAAAAAGGCCACTTCCAAGAATTACGATTGATCAGGTGGTGTGCGATAACACGACGCTGCTCATTCTTCCGAAACAAGCCGGCAAGCAGCCGCTTGATTTTGATATTCACGATTTGGTTTTGGGTTCCGTGGGGGCGGGAAAACCGTTTTCATTTCGCGGCAACCTGACGAACGCCAAGCCTGTCGGAGAAATCCGAACGAGTGGAATGTTTGGGCCTTGGCAAGTGGACGACCCTGGCGGGACGGAGGTGTCCGGCTCGTACACGTTTACGGATGCAGATCTTGGGCCGCTCCCTGGTATCGGCGGGATATTGTCTTCGAGTGGGAAGTATTCCGGGGTGCTGCAGAGCATCGAGGTGGAAGGCGTCACCGACACGCCGAATTTTTCGATTGATCCGGTAGGGCGAGCAGTACCTTTGAAAACGGAATTTTCCGCGACCGTGGATGGCACTAATGGAGATACATACCTGCATCCGGTTCGCGCGACGTTGATCCACTCGCAAATTACTGCGAAGGGCAGCGTGGTGAGGTGCCGGAACAGCATGGACACATGATTATTCTGGATGTAGTGGCTCCTAAAGCGCGGCTGGAAGATTTGCTGCAGTTGGCCACCAAATCGACGCAGCCGATGATGAGCGGACTGGTTAACTTGAGAACGAAAATGTCTTTGCCTCCTGGCAAAGTGAAAGTGCTGGACAAACTGACACTGGATGGGGAATTCGATGTTAGTGATGCGCGCTTTGCGAGTTCCGATGTGCGCGACAAGCTGGCGTCATTCAGCCGCCATGCGCTGGGGGAACCGGATAACCCTGACGCGGGAAGCGCGATTTCGGATTTGCGAGGAAAATTTAATCTGAAGAATGGAGTGATCAAGTTCGATCGATTGACTTTTAGCGTTCCGGGCGCGCAGATCAAGCTGGATGGGACTTACAAGTTGCGCGGCGAGGACTTGGATTTCACCGGCGAGCTGCGAATGGAGGCGAAGCTTTCGCAATTGGTGAGCGGCAGAAGAAGTATTTTTCCTGAAAGCGATCGATCCCTTTTTCAGGCCGAGGGCGGGGCAGGAACACTAATCCCAATTACAATTACGGGTACGCGTGATAATCCCACGCTGGAATTCAGCGTGTTTCATCGCAAATTGCGGAAGAGCTTCGGCAACGATAAGAATGCCAGCAGTAATTAGTTAAAACAAACAGACTTCAAGAAAATTCACCCTGCGCGTCGCTCGTGGCTTAAGTCTCGAAATGGCGGCGGGCGCGGCGGCGCGCAAACGGTTCGTACACGGTCTCTGCCTAATACCACCATGGTGTCGAACAGCGGCGGCGCGACGGCTTGTCCTACGATGGCGACGCGTGTGGCGTTGATCAGCAAGCCGGCCTTGACACCTTCGGCTTCACAGAGGGATCGCAGCGCGTGATCGCAGGCATCGTGATTCCATTCCGGTAGTGCGGCCAACTTCTCGGCTAGTTTGGCGAGCAAATCGGGGATTTTCGGATCTTTCCAGAATTTTGCTTCAGCCGCGGGATCGATGGCGAAGTCGTCGCTAAAAAATGCGCGCGCCCAGGTGGAGAAATCGAGCAACAATCGTACGCGCGGACGCAACAAATCGACGGTACGACTGAACCATTCACGTCCAGATCCGGAAGCCCACGCATCTTTCCACAAGCCGCTGCGCTTCAATTCCTGTTCTACTTGTGGGACTAAGTCTTCGATCGGCAAATGTTGGAGATATTGGGTGTTGAACCATTCGAGTTTGGCTCTATCAAAAACGCCGTTGGTGCGGCTTACACCCTCCAATTTAAATTTTTGAATCAAGTCAGAGGTGCGGAGAAATTCCACGTCGCCTCCCGGAGCCCATCCGAGCAGTGCCAGGAAATTTTGAAAGGCTTCGGGTAAAAAACCTTCATCGCGATACATGCTGACGCTGGTGGCACCGTGGCGCTTGGAGAGGCGCTTGCGGTCCGGTCCAAGAATGAGGGGCAGGTGCGCGAAGATCGGCGGCTTGGCTTCGAGCGCGCGGTAGAGCAGAACCTGTTTGGGAGTGTTGGAAAGATGATCGGCGCCGCGAATCACATGGGTGATGCGCATATCGATGTCGTCAACGACCACGCTGAGCTGGTACATGGGCTGGCCGAATTCTTCGTCGCCCTGGCCGGAACGCAGCAGCATAAAGTCTTCGATATCGTCGTTGGAAAATTCGGTGTCGCCGAAGACCACGTCGTAGAAAGTGGTTTTTCCGCCGATGGGAACTTTGAAGCGAATGGCAGGCTTGGTCCCGGGCGTGGACGGGACTCCATCGCGGCAAGTGCAGCGGACCACGCGGCGAACCTGGCCGCCTTCAGTGCCATCTTCCGCATGATCACCGCCGACATATTTTTCGGCGGGGCAATAACAGAGAAAGGCGCTGCCGTTGGCGAGGCATTGTTGGGCGGCGGTGCGATAGAGTTCGGTGCGCTGGGATTGATAAAACGGGCCTTCATCCCAATTGAGGCCTAGCCAGTTCAGTCCGCTTAGAATGCCTTCGACGAGCTCGGGTTTATTGCGTTCGGCGTCGGTGTCTTCGATGCGCAGAACCATGGTGCCGTTCTGCTGGCGCGCGAAGAGCCAGTTAAACAAAGCGGTGCGCGCTCCACCGACGTGCAAATAACCGGTGGGCGAAGGCGCAAATCGCACGCGAACGTTGGCGGCATCGTTGACGGATTCAGTCATAGTTGGCGTTCGCGGTTAACGGCGATGTTTTAGTTTAGCGAAAAGTGGAATGGTCAGTCCAACGCAGCATACGAACCCGCGGGTTTACAGGCTTATGCAAAACAAAAGGCGAGCCGTTGATTCGACTCGCCTGTTGGTCTTTAAATGTTAATTCGCTTTTTGTCAGATGGAAAAATTACATCCTTGCGGCGCGGCTGGATTGCGTTTTTTGCATTAGCTGTCCGCAAGCGCAATAGAAATTCGATTCGCCGGATGAACCGGTTTCGATGTTCGATGTGCTGCTGCCGGAGCTGCGGGAGCCGGATTTGAGAGTGCTTGCAGTGGTTGAGCCTAAACGCCCGGATGCGGTGGAGCGTTGATTCCCGCCAGAGGTGCCGAAGACACCTTCTCCGGTCGCGCCTTGTGAGCCAAAATCGCCAGGCGTGGAGATGCCTGCGGATTCAGCGTTTCGCAGCGAAGCAACGCCGGTGGGCGAAGCCCCAGTCTCACTAGTTGCCTGACCGCCTATCGGTTGGTTGGACTGCGATCTATCACTCATCGGACCAGCGTTCATCGAGCCGCTACCGAAGCTTTCATTCTGCATCCTGCTGGGCTTGGTTACTTCGATCTCGCAGGCACAATTTGCATCAGAACATTTGTAGCGTTCGCCGACTTGAGTATTCATCGATTCCTCCTGGAACCCAAATGGTTCGTCGAGGCAATATTGCGCGGCAGGAGGGCTTGGTTCCATCAGGTATTTGCGGGAGCTACGATGTATATCGTAGGTATTTGAGCTTGGCGAATTCAGCAAGGGCGGCGGCGGTGGATTAAGTGGTGGGCAAGTGAGGAGATTTTTGGGCTATCAATAAATAGCGTCTTTTTGCACAGTTGCCCACAGGCGGCATTTAAAAATAAATGTGACGGGGGGTTGACGAATAAGGGAAAGCTGGTATAAAGTTAAAAATGGTTCGGGGCACTGCGTAGCGCCAGGGGTCACCGTCACTGGTGGGACCGAACCTAGCAGGGCGTCACAGTCGGGTCGAATCCCTGAAGTAGATCCTAAGTGAGGTTCTTTACGAGCACAGGATAGAGATATGTCGAGCTTCGCGCAAAGACGCCTGAGGAAGGCGACTGTGCCCGGCGCTCGACGCCGGGTTTTTTATTTTCCGGAGATTTGTTCGAGTTTCGAAGTTCGAGATTGAACAGCCGGAGAAGAGTTCCGAGGAAATCGAACGCCCTGACGGGATCAGGGGTATACGCTCTTTGACAACAGAAAGGCTGGCAAGTTCACAGTAAGGGCCTCTGTGATCTTATCGAAGTGTATCTGCGTGAGCAGTGACACGGCGAGGATCACGGAGAATTATTGTGGACGATTACAAGTTTTGCTCGAGTTGAGCATAACTGTGGAAGAAAAGGCGGACTTATCAATTGTTCGAGGAGCGTAGAAACGAAAGCCTGTGTTGCGGATCGGACTCACCTGCGAAGGTCGGGAAGAGAAGCGGCACGAGGATGTAAGGAGCTGCGTGAACCGAAACGTCGAAGGGTTTTATTGAAGTTGATGAAACCGGAAGACGGATTGAGTAAGTTTTATGATTAAGCTACTAAGAGCGTACGGTGGATGCCTTGGCGCCAGAAGGCGAAGAAGGACGTGGCAAGCTGCGATAAGCCTCGGGGAGCCGCAAGCAGGCTTTGATCCGAGGATCTCCGAATGGGGAAACCCGGCGAGATGAACTCTCGTTACAGCCCGTTGAATACATAGACGGGTATGAGCCAACCCAGGGAAGTGAACCATCTCAGTACCTGGAGGAAAATAAATCACAGAGATTCCGAAAGTAGCGGCGAGCGAAATCGGAACAGCCCAAACCCAAGTGCTTGCATTTGGGGGTTGTAGGACCGCATAAGTAGAGTTACCAAACCGGACATTACGTGAATCCGCTGGAAAGCGGAGCCAAAGAGTGTGAGAGCCACGTAACGGAAAATGTACCGGACTCGAAGCGGCATCCTGAGTACCACGAGACACGTGTAATCTCGTGGGAAACTGGGGAGACCACTCTCCAAGGCTAAATACTCTCTGGCGACCGATAGTGAACCAGTACCGTGAGGGAAAGGCGAAAAGCACCCCTGCGAGGGGAGTGAAATAGAACCTGAAACCGTATGCTTACAAGCAGTCGGAGGGCCATGCATGGATTTCGGTCCATGAAAGCCTGACGGCGTGCCTCTTGCTTAATGAGCCGGCTAGTTAATCTTACGTGCAAGGTTAAGCGCAAGCGAGCCGTAGGGAAACCGAGTCCGAATAGGGCGACAAGTACGTAGGATTAGACGCGAAGCGGGATGATCTACCCTTGGCCAGGTTGAAGGTCGCTTAACCGCGACTGGAGGACCGAACAGGTGTGAGTTGAAAATCGCTCGGATGAGCTGAGGGTAGGGGTGAAAGGCTAATCAAATTCCGTGATAGCTCGTTCTCCCCGAAATGTCTTTAGGGACAGCCTTGTGTGAATTGCCACGGTGGTAGAGCTCTGAATGGACTAGAGGCCAACTCAGGCTATCAAATCCAATCAAACTACGAATGCCGTGGACAACTGCACGGGAGTGAGACTACGAGGGATAAGCTTCGTGGTCAAAAGGGAAACAGCCCAGATCGCCAGCTAAGGTCCCTAACTGTATGCTAAGTGGGAAAGGAAGTGTATTCGCTCGGACAGCCAGGAGGTTGGCTTAGAAGCAGCCATCCTTTAAAGAAAGCGTAACAGCTCACTGGTCAAGCGGATATGCACCTACAATTCAACGGGGCTCAAGCATACGACCGAAGCTGCGAAATGGTTATTCCTTCGGGAATAATCTTTGGTAGGGGAGCATTGCGTGGAGTCTGAAGGTAGACCGAGAGGACTACTGAACACTACACAAGAGACCCTGCCGGCATAAGTAGCGATAAACACGATGAGAACTCGTGTCGCCGAAAGTCTAAGGTTTCCTGAGGAAGGTTAATCCGCTCAGGGTTAGGCGGGTCCTAAGGTGAGGCCGAAAGGCGTAACTGATGGACAACAGGTTAATATTCCTGTCCCGCCTGGTGACGTTTGACGATGGGGTGACGCAGAAGGATAGGAGAGTCGGGTGATGGACGTCCCGATTGGCCATTGCAAGCCGGATCCTGAAGGAAAATCCGTAGGGTCATTAACGGTGAGAATGGTGACGAGGTCATACGACCGCAAAGTCTCTGATTTCACGCTGCCGGGAAAATCCTCTAAGGAGTCAACCAGGTGCCCGTACCACAAACCGACACAGGTAGACGAGGTGAATATCCACAGGCGCTCGAGAGAACGCTCGCTCAGGAAGGACACTAGCTAACTAGGCACATTAACCCCGTAACTTCGGGAGAAGGGGTACCGCGGTAGGGTTTATAGCCCGAAGCGGTCGCAGCGAATCGCGCTCTACAACTGTTTAACAAAAACACAGCTCTCTGCTAAGTCGAATACGACGTATAGGGGGTGACACCTGCCCGGTGCCGGAAGGTTAAAGCAAGGGCTCAGCGCCGCAAGGTGCGAAGGCTTGAACTGAAGCCCCGGTGAACGGCGGCCGTAACTATAACGGTCCTAAGGTAGCGAAATTCCTTGTCGGGTAAGTTCCGACCTGCACGAATGGTGGAATGATAGAGCGACTGTCTTGGCGAGCGGCTCGGCGAATTTGTGGTTCCGGTGAAGACGCCGGATGCCCGCATCTAGACGGAAAGACCCCGTGCACCTTAACTGCACTCTGGCCATGAGTAACGGAACGATCTGCGTAGAATAGGCAGGAGCCTATGATTCCTTGGTTTCGGCTGAGGAGGAGGCAACAGTGAAATACTGCCCTGATCGTTCTGTCGTTCTAACCTACCGCCCGTCGACGGGTCGGGGAGACACGGCCAGACGGGTAGTTTGACTGGGGCGGTCGCCTCCTAAATTGTAACGGAGGCGCCCAAAGTTCGGCTCAGGCGGATTGGAAACCCGCCGTGGAGTGCAAGAGCATAAGCCGGATTGACTGTGAGACTTACAAGTCGAGCAGGAGCGAAAGCTGGGTCTAGTGATCCGGTGGTCCCGCGTGGAAGGGCCATCGCTCAACGGATAAAAGGTACGCCGGGGATAACAGGCTGATCTAAGCCAAGAGTTCACATCGACGCTTAGGTTTGGCACCTCGATGTCGGCTCATCGCATCCTGGGGCTGTAGAAGGTCCCAAGGGTTAGGCTGTTCGCCTATTAAAGCGGTACGTGAGCTGGGTTCAGAACGTCGCGAGACAGTTCGGTCCCTATCTGGTGTGGGCGCAGGAGAATTGAAGGGAGTTGTCCCTAGTACGAGAGGACCGGGATGAACAGACCTCTTGT